>CAYNDM010000230.1:0-5434 GCA_964395265.1 uncultured Bacteriovoracaceae bacterium | reverse complement strand
CAAAAAACGCATTGGACTCCGAGCCCTCCAACTCACTCTTCGACCGCATGCTCGAGGAAGCGAACCGCCAGCTCGGAGGACTCTGGGGATCAGGAGGATCGCGATCCGGCTCGGGAGACGCGGGCCTTCCGAATGCCGGCGGAAGCGGGACCGGCTTGGACGACATCGCCTCCGATGACTCGAGCTCCGGATCGCTCGCGGCTCGAAACGGCGCGACCCTCTCTCATTCGAGCGGCACCGGCACGGCGGGAGAAAAAGGATCGGAGTACCGTGGCGGAGGCGGCGGGGCTCCTGCGGGCAACGGCTTTGGCTCCTACAGTCATGACCGCGGCCTCGCTTCGACGGGAAGCGAAGGCGCGCCCGAATCGCTCGAGTTCGGCGACTCCGACGGAAGAAATATCGCGACCAGCGTCTCGCATGATCCCGAGGATTATTTCACCAGGATCCGATTGGACGAGAATCTCTTCAAGAAAGTCGAGCGCCGCTACCAGGACAAGTCCCGCGGATGGGCGCTCTTGGACGCCAAGGCCAAGCTGCTTCGAGAGTAAAGCCCCCTGAAGGGGATTTTCCCCCGACAAGACCAAACGGCTTCGACGATGAAGTCCCCTGAGGCGAGCTCCCTCGTGAGCGAACCTCCTCTGGGACGAACTCTTCTAGGATTTTCGCTCGAACCGCTCTAGCTTGGAGGTATGATCCTACTCAAGCGAAACGTCGACCTTGGCCCTCCCCTCAAGATCTCGAGCTGGAGAAAGGTCGCCATCGGCACTTGGAAGAGCGCGGGCGACCCCAGTGTCTACGGGATCCTGGATCTCGACGCACGTCCGGCGCTCGCCTATATCGAAAAACTCAGGCAGAAGTCCGGCGTGCGGATCACCTTGTCCCATTTCGCGGGCAAGGCGGTCGCCGAAACCCTGCGGCGGCACCCACAGATCAACTGCATCCTCCGGTTCGGGAAGCTCTATCCTCGCAAGGACGTCAGCGTGTTTTTCCAGGTCGCCACAGACGCCGAGGGCGAAGACCTCTCGGGAATGACCGTGCGCGAGGCCGATCGCAAGTCCATGGTCGAGATCGCGCGCGAGATGGAAGAACGCGTTCGAGTGATCAAGGAGAGGCGGGACCAGTCGTTCACGCGGATGAAAGGGACTTTCGGGATGCTTCCCGGAATTTTCTCGCGCCTGATCCTGGGTGTGTCCGGGTTCTTGATGTACACCCTGAACCTTTGGTCGCCGCTCCTTGGGACTCCTCGCGACCCTTTCGGAAGCGCGATGATCACCAATATCGGATCGCTGGGAATGGATACGGCGTTTGCTCCACTGGTTCCCTACTCGCGCGTTCCATTGCTGATCGCGCTCGGAGTGGCTCAGGATGCCCCGTGGGTGAACCAGGGAAAGCTGGAGGTGGCGAAGGTCATCCGCTTCTGCGTGACCGTCGACCATCGTCTGATCGACGGAGTGCACGGAATGCACATGAGCAGGACGGTGAAGGCGATCTTCGCCGATCCTGAGAAAGAGCTTGGGCCGATTTGAATCGAGCCGGTTTGATCGGGGGCCTTAGTTGCGAATCGCCTTCTGGGCAGCGGCGTTCTTCTTTCTCGCGCCGACATACCGGTACTTTTGAGCGCTGATGCGCTTCATCGGGCCTGCCAGGCGGCCGTCGGCGTCCAGCTTCGGCAGCCTTTCGCCGTAGCGCGCTTCAAGCGCCGAGAGACGCCGGATATCCGAGTCGAAGTCGACCTTGAGCTCTTTGGCCACGTCGATTTCGGTGAGCTTCTCGTAGATCTGGGAGTCGTCCGTCACGCGATTGCGCTGAGGAAGCCCAGCAAATGCCACAGAGGCCACCATCAAGCCCATGATCATCGAAAGAGAGAGCTTTTTCATCGTTCTAACTCCAAACCGGGGGGTTCCACTTCATCGTTCTCATTTTGGGCCTGAGCTCTCCATCCTGACGAGCCCGGGCCGATCCCGGTCGCGGCCCCTAAGAGCAAGTCTGATGCCGCAAAGCACAATCCATCCAAGCTTTGAAAATGATTGATTTCACAAGAAAAATGGGGCCAAAAAGATACCATTTTCACTGTATAAATCCTGGGCATCTAGGTTAGAGTAGCGACACAAAAACCATGAAAAAAGAGCCTATCCGACTCAGTGGGGTCCGGCAGAACAATCTCAAAAACGTAACCGTGGAGTTTCCCAGCCGCCAGCTCTCAGTGGTCACCGGCCTTTCTGGAAGCGGCAAGAGTTCGCTCGTCTTCGATACCCTTTATGCTGAGGGCCAGCGGCGATACGTCGAGAGTCTTTCGACCTATACCCGCCAGTTCCTCGAAAAGATGCCGAAACCCGAACTGGACACGGTCGAGAACATTCCCCCCGCCATCGCGCTCGAACAGAAGAACCATGTCCTCAACTCACGCAGCACCGTGGGAACTCAAACCGAAGCCGTGGATTACCTGCGCCTTCTCTTCGCCAAGATCGGGCGGACCTACTGCCTGCACTGTGGCTCCGAGGTGAAGAAAATCGACTCGCAAAGCATCCTGGAATGGGCCGTTGCCTGGCTTCCCGGGAGAAAAGCGCTGATCACCGCTCCCGCCCAGTCGAGCTCGCGGGCCGAGGAAAAAAAGCCAAAGGGCAAAGGTGCGAAGTCGAAGGCGACGAAAAAGAAGAAGTCGAAAACCGCCAAGGCCCAGCCCAACAGCGCATCGATCGAGTCGCTGTTTCAAGTCCTGCGGGAGCAAGGCTACCGTCGCGCCGTTTGGCGACGTTCGGGAGGCAAGAGCGCCGTTCTGGACCTGGAGGAGCTCGGCGCTGCCGATTTTCCCAAGGTCAAGCCGGATGCGCTCGAGAAAGGCGAGATCCATGTCGTGATCGATCGTCTCAAGATCTCCGCGGCCCCCGATTCGGAAGTACGAGCGAGGCTTCTGGACTCGATCGAGCAATCGATCGCGATCGGCCATGGCCGCATCGGCTTTCAGGACATGGATTCAGGCGAATGGAAGGAATTCGATTGCCGATACGCCTGCATCGACTGCGGCAGGGAGCACCGGCTTCCCGAGCCCAACCTGTTCTCCTTCAATAGCCCGATCGGGGCCTGCCCGAGATGCAGCGGATTCGGGCATACGCTCGAGATCGACGAAAGCCTCGTGGTTCCGGATCCCTCGAAAACGCTGAAGAACGGCGCGATCGATCCCTTCTCGAAGCCGTCTTTCGCGGATTGGCAGAAGGACCTGTTCCGCTTCGCCGAACGCCACGGGATCTCGATCGGAAAGCGTTACAACCAGCTCACGGCAACCGAGCGCAAGCTGCTCTGGGAGGGAGATCCCAAGGACAACACCTTTCCCGGCATCCTCAATTGCTTCGAGGAGCTCAAGAAATGGAAATACAAGGTTCACATCCGCGTCTTCATCCGCCGCTATCAGAACCAAAGCGTCTGTCCGGATTGCGCCGGCACGAGGCTCAAGCCGGAATCTCTCGCGGTCAGGGTCGCGGACAAAAACATCGCCCAGGTTCTCGACATGCCCGTCTCGGAGACCCTCGGGTGGATCAAAGGCCTGAAACTCACCGCCTCCGAGAAGAAGATCTCGGCGGAGATCTTCAGTCAGGTCGAAAGACGGATCGCCTTTCTCGACGAGGTCGGCGTGGGCTACCTCACCCTCTCCCGCCTCACCAAGACGCTTTCGGGAGGCGAGTTCCAGAGAATCAACCTCGCCACTCAGCTGGGCAACGGGCTTTGCGGGACGCTTTACATCCTCGATGAGCCGTCGATCGGGCTTCATGCGGCCGACACGGCGCGGGTCATCCGAGTGCTACACCGGCTTCGGGACCAGGGCAACACCGTCGTCGTGGTCGAGCACGACCTGGAGGTCATGCGAAGCGCTGACTGGCTGGTGGAACTGGGCCCAGGCGCGGGCAATCGCGGCGGCGAGCTCGTCGCTCAAGGCTCGTCGGAGGATCTGGCCCGAGTCCCAGGATCGCTGACCGGCAAGTACCTCTCGGGCGACTTCGCGATCCGAAGGACCCGCCCGCTCCGGCCCGCGCCCAAGCGCTTTTTGAAGGGCGTCGGCGCGCGCGAGCACAACCTCAAGGGCATCACGGTCGAAATCCCCCTGGACCGGTTCGTCGTGGTGACGGGAGTCTCCGGCTCTGGCAAGAGCACGCTGGTTCACAAGACGGTCACCAACGCGCTGACTCGTCTGTTTTACAAGACCACCGATCCGGTCGGGAGGTTCGAACGGATCTACGGAGCCGAGCAACTCGGCGGAGTGGTGCTTCTCGACCAAACCCCGATCGGCAGAAGCTCCCGATCGAATCCCGCGACCTACCTGAAAGCCTGGGACGAGATCCGCCGCATCTACGCCAACCAGGTGCTCTCCCTTCGGCGCGGCTATGCCCCGCTGCACTTCTCCTTCAACGTCGACGGTGGCCGCTGCCCCGTCTGCAAGGGCGAAGGGGAGATCACGCTCGACATGCACTTCATGGCGGAGGTCAAGCTTCCCTGCGAGGAATGCGAAGGCAAGCGCTTCAAGAAAAACGTGCTCGAGGTGACCTATCGCGGGAAGAACGTCCATCAGCTTCTCAACACGACGATCTACGAGGCTTACGAGATCTTCAGGGACAACCCGGTCTTGTTGAGGAAGCTCGGCATTCTCAGGGACGTGGGACTCGGCTATCTGCAGCTGGGCCAGTCAGCGACCACGCTCTCCGGAGGAGAGTCCCAACGCCTGAAAGTCGCGGCCACTCTCGATGAGCGCAGCGGCGAGAACCTTCTCTACGTCTTCGACGAACCCACGACCGGCCTGCACCTCGAGGACATCAAGAAGCTTCTCGACGTGATCCACGATCTGGTGGATGCCAAGCACAGCGTGCTGATGATCGAGCACTCGCTGGATGTCATCTCCCAGGCGGACTGGGTGATCGATCTCGGGCCTGAGGGCGGCACTGGAGGAGGATACCTGATCGCCGAAGGCCCTCCCGACAAGCTCGTCGCCAATCCAAGGTCCCTGACGGGCGCGATGCTTCAGGCGCAGGGGTACCGTTTCGAGCCTCGCGAAGGCGACCGAGAGATCCCGATTCACTTCTAGGAGAAGCCGGCATGCAGCTCGCCTACCAACTCTGGAACGCAACGGAAGAAGAACAAGCCAAGATCCTGCTTCTCCACGGGATGGGAGGCCCGGGAGCGATGTGGCGTCCCGTCGCCGCCGCGCTCGAGCGCGAGTTCTCGCTATTGGCTCCCGACCAAAGGGGCCATGGCCAGAGCCAGCTCGCGCTTTCATCGGGGGCGCGCTCCCGCCCCAACTACACTCCGCTTGATTATGGAAGAGACGTCGTCGAGCTCGTGGAGCGGCTTGGGTTCGAGCCTGTCTGGGCCGTGGGCCATTCGATGGGCGTCCGAACCGCCTGCGCGTTCGCTCACCTGAAGCCGGAATCCGTGCGCGGGCTGCTCT
>CAYNDM010000229.1:0-5467 GCA_964395265.1 uncultured Bacteriovoracaceae bacterium | reverse complement strand
AGCCAGTGGCGCATGGAGGGAGGAACGAGATTCACCTGATTGGGCTTCGATGCCGGGCCCATAACGCAAGACATGCGGTTCAGGTCTTCGGAGCTGAGGCGATAAACCAGCGGAGGCGGTAAGTCTCAAGAACTTCTCAGCGGCATCAAAGGGGCTGCCGATCTAGGGGTCGATCCGAAGAATCGGCCTCTAGTTATCCCGTCAATGCAGGGAGATGAAATCACGGGCTACCGACTCAACGACTTATCCCAGCCGGAAACCGCGGCCAGGAATCCCGGGGGACAGCCGCAGCCGGAATTCGCAACCAGCAACCGCAGCCGGGCACCGATCGAGAGGTTTCATCGGCGAGACCAGATGGTCAACCGTAGCCACGCCGCTGGGCAGCCGCATCGTACCCGTCTCGAACTTGAATTTGACCCAAGTGCTTCACGTGCTATCTTCGAGCCAACCATGGCCCCTCGACCTTTGTCCCATTTCGCCGAAGCCAGAGCGATCCCGCAACCCACGGAGCGCCTGAAAGCCTCGATCTACGCAGCCCACTCTCTTCGCGAGGAGCTCCTCGGCGCGAAGCCAGTGCGCTACTACCGTTCGATCGATCTCATTCGCGTCCCCTATCCAACTCGCTATGCCTTCAGGGATACCGGAGCCAGAGGATGGATGCCGTTCATTCACATCGTCAATCGTCTATTCGTGATCCAATTCGAATCCTACGAATCGACGGGCCGGCTCAAGACCCTCCTGGTCTCCCCGAGCGATGCGATCGGCAACCGCGAAACACCCTTTTTCAAAGCACTGGCCAGTCAGGCGAAGATCATCGGCCCAGCGAGGGAAAAGCTTCTCGCGCCGACACTCAATACCGTCGAATCCGCTCTCGCGAAATGCGGAATCTCCCCCGAACAGGTGGATTACATCACCTACGACCATCTTCACACCCAGGACCTGCGTAAGTGGCTCGGACAGGGACGGAGCCCGGGATATTTCCCCAACGCGAAACTTCTGGTCTCACGCACCGAATGGCTTTCAGCGCAGGCTCTGCTTCCAACTCATGCTCAGTGGTACTGCCCCAACGGCACTCAGGGGATCGCCCCCGAGCGGATCGAGCTTTTCGACGAAGACCTACTCCTGGGAGAAGGCGTCGCTCTCATCCGTACGCCCGGGCACACCCAAGGAAACCATTCTATCGTCGTACGGACTCCGGAAGGAATCTTCGTCACCAGCGAAAACGGCGTAGGCCCCGATGCCTATTCGCCCAAACACTCCGCGCTTCCCGCATTGAGAAGATACAACAAGGAAACCGGGATCGACGTCGTGCTCAACGGCAACACTCTCGAAAGCAGCGTGGATCAGTACATCTCGATGCGAATCGAAAAAGAGCTCGCTGGCCCGTCACGACGAAACCCCGACTTCCCCAATCTGATCTCCTCTTCGGAATTTTCCCCCTACTGGCTATTTCCAGGCCTTTCTCCAACTTTCTGCTTCGGTGAAATGGAATTCGGGACACCCATGGGAGCCCGTCTATGAGCCGCACTCGGGTTGTACTAGTCACGGGATGCGCGAATGGGATCGGCCAACTTCTCGCAGAAACTCTTCTCGCTCGTGGCGAGCAGGTCGTGGCGACCGATGTCGACCTGGAACGCCTCACCGATTATGCGCGAGAAAAGCGCTGGCCTGAGGAACGCTGCTTGCTTCTCAAGCTCGACGTGACTCAACCCGCACACTGGAGCGACGCCATCGAGAAGACAATCCAGCGTTTTGGAACGTTGGATCTGGTGATCAACAACGCTGGCTATCTGAAACCAGGCTGGGCCGTGGACACCGCGCCTGAGGAAATCCACCGACACTTCGATATCAATACCAAAGGCGTGATCTTCGGAACCCAAGCGGCGGCCCGGGAGATGCTCAGGCGACGAAGCGGGCACATCGTCAATATCGCTTCAACCGCGGCGCTCGCACCGATCCCTGGGTTATCGGCCTACTCGGCATCGAAATACGCCGTACGCGCCTACTCCCTGGCAACAGCCCTGGAACTCGAGCCCCATGGCGTCTCGGTTAAGACCTTCTGCCCGGACGCGGTCCAGACCCGAATGCTGGATCTTCAAAAATCGAGAGAAGAGGCCGCGTTGACCTTTTCGGGAAGCCGCGCTCTCACTCGCGAGCAAGTCGTCGAGTATCTATTGGGCCCCGTGCTCAGCAAACGCCCCATGGAAGCATGGCTCCCGAAAAGCCGGGGAATCCTGGCCAGGATCGCCGATCTTTTTCCCGAGCTCGGAAAAACCGCCGGAGCATCCTTGAGAAAAAAGGGACTGATGAAGCAGGCCCGACTTCGGCAAACATCGAATTCATCCGAGGAGACCGCACCATGAAACGAATCGCTCCGCACCTGGGCTTAGCCAGTTCGATCAAAATCTCGAACGTCTGGCTGATTGAGGATGGGATGGGAAGGCGCTTTCTCATCGATACGGGCTTCTATACCGACCGTCCCTTGCTTCTGGCTCATCTTTGGAAGGCCGGCATCCGATCCAAAGGAGACCTGAACGCGGTGCTGCTCACGCATCGTCATACCGACCACGCCGGCAACGCCGATTGGCTTCGAAAGCGATTCGACTGCCCAATCGTCTGCCATAGTGAAGATGCGGCCGTTATCGAGGGAAGAACCCACGCTCCCAAGCTTTGCCGTGGCCTGGGCCCCTTCTACACCGAACTTCTCTGCGCCATCGAGGATCGATTTCCTGTGAAGACCCGAGTCGACGAAGTCTACGAGGAAGGGACATGGAAGTGGGGATTCCAGGTGCTCCACACGCCCGGTCACACCGAGGGATCCGTGATGCTTTTTCACGAGCCCAGCAAGACTCTTTTTTCAGGCGATTCGATCGTCTCGGGCCCCCCTCCCTTTCGGAGCTTCGAAGTCCTGAAGCCGGCATTCAAGGAATTCAGCATGGAGCATGAGCGCTGTCATGAGACGGCGAAGAAGTGGATCGACACGCTCCCGGAAATCCAAACATTGTGCTCAGGCCACGGTCCCGCGGTGCAAGAGCACGTGACCGAAAAGCTCAAGCACGTTTTCGCGCAGGCATCGGCGTAATCAGCCGGGAGCACGTCTTCGCACGGGCGCAGGCATCGGCGTAATCAGCCGCGGGCGCCCTTCCTCGAGATTCTTCCTCAGGCAATTCGCCTCAGCGCCTTGCGAGTCGAATCACGCCGCCTGCCCTGAGTCCGCTCGCCGCGCCTTTTGCCTCGCCTCTGGGCGCAGGATCCAGACCGGACACGGAGATTCACGCACGATCCTCCGGGTCACGCTCCCGAGCAACTTGGTCTTGAGCACGCCGCTCGTCGCAGCCGTCGCGATCCAGTCCACGCCTTTGCGCTCAGCAGCGGCGAGAATCGCATCGGCGACGTTTCCAGAAAATCGATAGTCCATGACCACCGAGAGCGAGATCCCCTTGCGCAGAGCAGAAGACCGCCAGGATTCGGCTTCGTCCCGCAGCGATTCGAGATAGCGATCATAAGCCTGATTCATATATTCTTTCAGGCCCTCCCTTCGCGCGCGCTCGACCACGTTGCGAAAATCGTACTTCACTTTATGAAACAGGATGATCTCCGTGCTTTCGCCGCTGACGGAACGAAGCAGCTCATCAAAAGCGAGACGCGAGGCATCTGAGAAATCCGTTGGAAAGAGAACGCGACGGCACCGCTTTCCCTTGGGTCTCCAGGATGGATTCACGACCATCACCGGGACTGGCGAAACCAGAAGCAGCGTCTCTGCGAAACTTCCCATGAAAAGGCGATCCACGCCCCTTCGCGCGTGACTGCTGAGCACGATCAGCTTCGCGCGGGTCTTTTCCGCATATTGAACAAGCTCCTCAGCGCCCTGTTGCAACGGGCCCATCGATGAAGGCAGGACCTGAAGCTGCCGAAGAAATGGGCTGGCATCGCGTCCCACGATGTCCTTGAGTTTGGCGTGCGCGTCCTCGATCAGATCCCTTCGGTAGTCGTCAGCGGCCGCTTTGGGAATCGACAATGGAAACGAATCCAAAAGGTAAACCGGAACGATCCGAGCTCTCGTCCCAACCAGAGTCTGGCTCAGCGCCAGCGCGGCCTTCAACGCTGATCGCTGCAAGGATTTGGCTCGAGCGAAAGGATCCACGGCCCATAGGATCGTCCTCTGTTCCATTTTCGCTCCTTCCCTACATCAGATTCCATGCATCAGAGTTTTCGCTGCAAAACAAAGGCCGCTTAAACGCACGGCCCTCCGCGAAATCAGGCACTCGATGAGGAAGAAAATGGCCTAGTGCCGAAAAAACTCGTCAGAACAAAAATCCAATTTTGGGAAAAAGCCTAGCTCAGAGGATGGACTCTCTTTTTAGAGATCGTATTCCCCGGCGGCGTCGGGCTGATAGAGGACCGAGACGATCTTGAACTTCCGAGTCTTGCCCGTGGGCATCTCCCACTCGATGGTTTGGCCAGCCGAAAGCCCGAGTAGCGCTGAACCCACCGGCGCCAGGACCGACACTTTCCCTTCGTCGGCGTTCGCATCCTGAGGATAAACGAGAGTGACCTCGGATTCCTCTCCCGATACTTCATCACGGAAGCGGACCTTGGAATTCATCGTGACCACGTTCGCGGGAATTTGATCAGAAGGCACCGTAACAGCCCTTCCAAGCTCCTCCTCCAAAGCAATCACGTTCTTCGTTTTATGCGTGACCGTGAGCAGCCTTTCCAAGCGGCTCATGTCTCGTTCCGTGATGTAAATACTTTTTTCAGCGACCATAGCCTACCAATAAAGCCTTTTTTACACTCAAGGTCAAGACATGCGGCAGCAATGGGCTTCGGCGTACCGCGAATTCTGCGCTTCAGCTATGAAGCTTGCTTTTTTCCTCTTCGGCGGCGCATTTTTCTCTGCTGCTCAAGCTCTTCCATGAATTTGCGATAGCCTTCGTCCCGGCTTTTCCGGTACTCGCGCTCATCATTCAAGAAACTGATGATCTGCCGAACCCCAATGGCGATGAGGACCACGCAAAACCAAGCCACCCAGAGAAGCCATCCGTACTCTTCCATGAACTCCGTCATTCTCGACCTCGCAGAAGGCCCGGTCGATCCTCTTGATGGATGCGCTTCATCCTATGACGACCAGCTCTGGATAATCTGAGTGACTTTGAGAATTACGAGGCAAGTGTCTTGCCCCTGCTCCGCAGGCCGGTGGATGAGGGTTGGTCGTCGGTGCATATCCGAAAGGAGCTGGCGTCATTTAGCCAGGCTCTTGTGGTTCAACAGGCTCTATGCGGAAACGTCAATCGGTCGAGCCAGATCGCAGCCATCCAGGATGTTTTGGATCGGTATGAAGGGAAGCCACATCATCGAACCGATCAGTCCCATCGCAAAGGAAGATAGTATTTGCTTGCCTTTTCATTTGGTAGAGGAATGGCAGAAAGTTGGGGATTTGCTGAAAGAAGCATAGCGGCGTAACCTC
>CAYNDM010000228.1:0-5507 GCA_964395265.1 uncultured Bacteriovoracaceae bacterium | reverse complement strand
AGATCCTTCTCGAAAGAGATGGTTTTCGAATAGATGTGGCCAGCGCTGTTCTTACGCGTCTTCACCGAGAGCTGATAGTCGCCGGGCTTCTTGTCCATGCCCTCGACCGTCAGTCCGTCGAACTCAAGTCGCTTGCTGTTGCCAGTGGCGGCAGGCGCGGCAGGCTTCTGCTGCGCGAGCGCGTCCCCGCCCGCTGCGAGGCCCAAGGCACCCGCGATCATGATCAATGCTGCGATCCATCGGTACATCGGCATCTCCTACTCCTTTGCCTCTCCCGCCACCGCCTGCGGAGCGCGCCACGAAGCGACCAAAGCCCTCTCGGAGCTTTCCATCGCCGAATTGGCCTTGGACTCCCCGAGGCTTTGGATCAGTGCGAGGGTCTTGTCCTTCGAAAGCGTCGAGATATACAAGCGGAGCAGAGCGGCCTTCACCAGTTCCTGCTGCGAAGGCTCCAGCTTGCCGAGCGAGTCCTCGAGCTCGACGATGGCCTCGGCACGAGAGCCGATCTGGGCCAGCGAAACCGCTCGCATCGCGGACAGCACTCCTGGCTTCACGAGGTTCTTGTCCTGCGCGTCCTGCAGGTAGTAAGAGACGCGCTGCCAGTTCCGCCCCTGCAAGGCCCGCAACCACTCGGTCTTCAGGCGCTTCGAGGGGTCGGAATCATCAGCAGGGCCACGATAGCCTCCGTCGCTGTCCAGCTCTTCCACGAGGCTGACCTGGATCAAGCCTCCAGTCGGATACTCTCCGCTCGGAAGCAGCGTTTTTCCCACCTCCGGATTCTCGGCGAAGTAAAGCTCTGCCACGGACTGAAACACCTCGTTCTCGACACCGGACTTCGAGGCGAGCTCGAATGCCCTTTTTCGCGTGTTCTTGGCGGTTTCAGCGAATGGAGCGGCAACGGATTCCATCGTGCTCCGATACTCCTGGCGCTCGGCATCGTTCAAGCCCAGAGGAGCCTCGATCGTCCGGATATCATCAGCGAGATCGGTATAAAGCGAGGCGACTTCGTTGAGGATGCCGACCTGAGCCCGAGCGAAAGGAAGCTTGATCACCTTGGTGGCGGACGCTTCGATTCCTTGGATCATCGCGACGCGCTTGGCGATGGATTTCTGATCTGCACGAATCTTAGTCCGCTCGCGGGTCGCGATGCGAGCGTCGCGGAACGCGCCAACAACGGCGTCGTGCACCTTGGTCACGAGCGTGAACCGAAGAAGCGGGTCCACTTTCGACCAGCCCTTCGCCAAGAACTCGACCTTCTCGAGTCGCTGCTCATGCCTGAGCTTCTTCTCCCCTCGCAGTTCCACGAGCGTCCAGAGAACCTCGGTTTCGCTCAGCCGGCTTCCCGGCTTCTCCTTGGAGCGAGGTCGCTTGCCCGTGGCTCCGCCGTCCTGCTGGACCAGGACCGAATAGGCCTGATAGGCCTCGCAGGTTTCCTCGAGCTTGCCGTCGCAGATCGACTTGTCGGCGAGGGTCGCATGAAGCTCTTTCATGTCCCCGCTCAGCCAGGCCAGAAGCAGGATCTTTTTCCGGATCTCCTGGGCCTCCCTTTGGCTCATATTGCGGACCTCGTTGGGGAGGGTCAGGTAACGCCTGAAGTCCCTGGCCGCGGCCGAGAAATCAAGCCGCCTCTCGGCCAGCTGCGCGCGCAGAAGCAGCGCCTTATGGAAGTACTTGGACTTGGGCATCTCGTCGATGATCGTCGAGAGATACTCGCTTGCCAGCCTATCGTTGTTAAGCTCGATCGCGGCCTGGCCCACGAGAACCAGGACGTCCTCTTTGCGAACGCTTGCATTGAACTTCACGAGGAAGTCCTTTCCTTCGTCGATAGTCCCCTGATAGTCCTTCGAGGCGAACTTGTTCTCGGCGATCTTGTACGCCGAATCAGCCGCGAGCACGTAAAGCTCGCGAGGGAACCCGGGGTCCTTCCATCCCTGCAGCTTCAGGAACTCGATCGCGAGCGTCTCGGTGGCGGCCCAGTCCTTGCCGGCGATCAGGCTATCCAGCACCAGCTTCGCCGAAGGCACCGCGTATTGTCCGGCCGGATTGCGGCGGATGAAGTCCTTCATCCTTTCAGTCGCGTCCCGGATATGCCCGGACGCATAAAGAGCGCGATTCGCCTCGAACCGGAAGAACTCGATTTTCGGATGCGGAACCTTTTCCTTGTGAGAGGCTTCGACCTCGTCCAGGAAATCACGCCACTGCACGTAGTCCCGCCGAAGCTCGGGACGCTGGGCCGCCTCAGGCTCCAGCTGGCGAGGTCTGATCTCCTTGGGGATCGCGCCTTGGGACTTCAGGCTGTCGTACCCGATCGCCACCGCCTTGAGACCGGCATCCAAGGGCTCGACCTTGGCCTTCCCCTGCCCCGCGGGCTTGCCGTTCTTGAAGATCCATTTGTAGTGAAGTGCAGCCTCAGGAAGCTTGTCCTGCACCGAGAGAGCCTCGGCGAGGTTGTAATGGGCGAGCACCACGCTCGGGCCGTTGCCCTGGGCCAGATTGAGATAACCTTTGTAGATGACTTCGAGCGCGAAGGTCAGGTTGTGGACCGATTCCGCGTTCTGCGCGTCCTTGCCGATCAGATGCTGGACGCGGCTGGCGGACTCGAGGAGCATCTTCTCGCCCGACTCGAAGCTGTAGAGTTTTCCGTACGCTTTGTACAGCGCGACCATCTCACGCACGGAGTCCAGCATCGCGGCGATCTGGACCTTGTTCATCTGGTCCTCAAGCGCGATCAGCAGAACCTTGAGGGCCTCCGGGCGCTTGGCGTAAGACTTGATGACCGATGTCTTCCAGGCTGCGAGCTCGGCGCCCAGGTTCTCGGACCTGAGCAGGTTGCTGAAGCGAATCAGGACCGTGCTCATGACCTCTTCCGTCTGGGGCCCGTTCACCAGGCGCTCGAAGAAATTGAGCGCCGCCGGGATCTGATAAGTGGAAAGCCTGAGCTGGTACCCTTTCAGGAAAAAGGTCGCGGAGTCCGCAAGCAGCTCGTCGCGCATGGTCTTGTTCGCGGTCGAGGGGCGCTCCTCGGTCCCCTTTCTCATCATGGAATTCTGGAAGCTCGTATGCATGCGGATGTAGGCGAACGCGCGATCGATCTTCCCGATCTGGAAATGCGCCCAAGCCAGCTTATAAAGGGCGTAGCCATAGTGCTCGGGATCCTTTTTCCCCTTCTCGATGTTCAGGAGGTATCGGATCTGCCCGTTCCAATCGTTGGCCTCTTCGGCCAGCTCTGCGAGCTCGATATACGCGTCGCTGATCTCGGGAGCGTTCGGAAAGTTGCGCTCGATGAACAGGTAGTCAGCCGAAGCCGCCGTGCGATCACCCAGCTCCCGGAGGGCCTTGGCTCGCATCAGGTATGCCGTTGGCATCTCCTTGTTGCCGGGGTGGCGTTTGATGAAATGATTCAAGGTGAGAATCATCTCGCGCAGTCCCGCATGGTACGCCTTCATCTGGATCGGCTTGCGCGCCTGGTAAGCGTCTCCATGGGCGATACGGAAGACGATGTCGTTCTTGCGCTGCTGAAGGACCGCGAGCTTCATCAAAAGGCGCGCTTCGGCGTGCTTAGTCTTTGGCTTACGGAGAAACTACTTGAGCTTGGAGATCGCCTGCTGCTCATAGGAGTAGGCCACCCGGTCCACGGTCACTTCCGGCGCCGCGAGCGGCACGCCTTCCTTGCTCAAACGGACCGTATCGCGCGGAGCGCCGAAAGCCGCGCTCGAAGCCAGAGCAAGGATTGCCAACCCGCTGAAAACCCTGCGCATGATGCTGATGCGGCCCGCTCTCGCTTTCATGGGTTATTCTTTCTTCTCCACGGCCAGCTTGAAGTCCTGAAAGCCGCTGTATGCCGCTGAAGCGATCACGGTCTGGATCGTGGCGTAAGGGGCTTTCTGATCCGCGATGATCCAAACGGTCGAAGGCATCTCCTTGATGTTCGCTTCCTTCCTCTGCTTCACGAAATAGGAGCTCAGGCTCCTCGAAGTACCGTTGTCCTCGAGATCCGCGTTGAGATCCTGCGGAAGGAACCTGAAATCCTGGAGCTGGCTCACGCGCTCTCCAGCGACCTCGACGAAGTCGGCTGCGATCTCGACCTTCACGCCCTGGAGCGCCTGCCCTTCCGCGAACGCGCTCGGCAGGTGGATCTTGTTGGACACGCTCAAGTTCTCGGCCTCGGTCATGCCGCTGGCAAAGCTCTTGATCAGGAAGATCAGCATCACGATCAGGATGTCGGCAAGCGCCGTGATCTGGAGGTTGCCGTCGGCCTCGGTCATGCGCTTTTTCTTGATATACTTCGAAGGCGTTCTGAACAGCATAGGTTTACCCTTCTTAGAATCCCCCAAGCAAGACGTCGGGATGAGAGCGACGAATCGTCTCTAGCACGCTGACGACATCCTGGTAGGACGCTTCCCGGTTCGATTCCAATGTGGCGCTCTTGACCGACGGCCATCGGGACTTGATCCCTTCCAGCTCGGCCGAGAGAGCCGCCAAGTCCACGCCCGCCGGCGACCTGTCGAAAGTGCGTCGGCGAGCTTCCTTACCGCTGACCTTCAAGACCACCGATTTGTCCGCGCTGAGCTGCACCTCGACGGAGACGTCGCTCTGGGAAGGAGCGCTGACTTCTTTGCCGGCGGCCGACAGGCGAATATCCAGCATGGCGATCGAGTAGTAGATCCCGGCCGCCAGCATGAACGTGACGAGGATAGTCAGGCAGTCGATCACCGGAACGATGTTCAGTTCGAAATCGACTCTGCCTTTCTGGTGGCCGGAAGAGATCATGCTACACCTCGACCGCTGCGATACTGCGGAGGAACGGTCTTGGTCTCGGTCTCGAAGTAGCGCTGCTTCAGGATATCCATCACCCGGACAGCGGACGATTCCACGCTTGAGATCATCTGATTCGTGCGGTTCGCCAGGAAGCTAAACGCGACCATGCAAGGAATAGCGACCGACAGACCCAGCATCGTAGCGTGCATGGCTTCGGAGATACCTTTGGCGAGAAGAATCGTCTTCTGCTGCGCATCGCCTTCAGTCATTGCCTGGAACGACGTGATCAGGCCCGCGATGGTTCCGAGGAGCCCCAGGAGAGTCGCGACGTTCGCGATCATCGCGAGGAAGCTCGTGCGGCGCTGGAGCTTTTGCGAAGCGTCCTCGACCACCAACGCCAAGCCGTCCTCGATCAGGCGCTCGGGTTGATGAGCGCGAAGAAGCGCGGTCTTCACGATACGCGCGACCGGCTTCGAGGGATAGCGGTCACAGATCGCGACGGCGTCGGTGACCTTCCCTTTCATCACGGAGTCCTGGATTCCCTCGAAGAACTTGTCTTCGTTCACGATCGGGTACACCATGTACAGCGCCCGAACCCGCTCCAGAACGATGGCCACGGCGAACGCGCCCGCGACGAGAATCGGGGCAACGTGCCAGAAATTAGAACTAATGAACTCGGTCAATCCGACCATATTTCCTCCCTCTGTTCCTTCCCTAAAGAGCACCTTCGAGCCTTGCCGGTCCTGCCT
>CAYNDM010000227.1:0-5526 GCA_964395265.1 uncultured Bacteriovoracaceae bacterium | reverse complement strand
TCCAGGTTCTCTCCGAAGAAGAGCTCGCTTTTCGCGATGCTGATCATCCGCGACTCGACCTCGTCCGAGGAGATCAGGATGGTGCTTTTCAGGCAATCCTGAAGCGCCTGGAGCTCGTCCCGCGGAAGGAGCTCCCGCTGCGCGCGATCGACGCTCTCCTCGATCAACCGAAGGCAGCGCAGAACCTGGCCCATACTGGTCCCTACATAGATCGAGAACACGCCCGAATCGCTATAAGGCGAAAGATTGCTATAGACGTCGTAAGCCAATCCGTTCTTTTCCCGGATCGACTGGAAGAGAGCGGAGCTTGTCCCGCCCCCGAGATAGAGATTCAGCAGAAAAGCCGCGAACCGCTCATCCGCGTCCTGCGTCGGCCCTTCAACACCCCAGACCAGATGCACCTGCTCGGAAGGGCGCTCCACCCACCAGGTCCCCATTTTCGGCCGGGGCGCGGGCCGATTGCGGATCGCGCGTTCGCGCGAGATCGCCGACGCGCTACGCTCCCTTCCCCATTCGCCGCGCGCGAGAGGCGCCAGCATCCGCGCGACCTCATCGTGTTCGACGTCCCCGGCCACAGCCAGAACCATGTTGTCCGGACGGTACTGGCGCCTAAAAAATCTCACCAACCGCTGTCGCGTGGTGCGCTTGATGCTCGCCCGCGTCCCGAGGATCGGCATTCCCAATCCGTGCCGTCCATAGAGCAGCCTGTAGAAGAGATCATGCACGAACTCATCGGGTGCCTCTTCATCCGAAAGGATCTCCTGCAGGATCACGCGCCGCTCTCGCTCCATCTCTTCGGGCGCGAAGGTCGAGTTCAGGACGATGTCGCTCAGTAACTCAATTCCGAAGGCGGTGTCGCGCGCCAGAAGCTGGACATGGAAGCAGGTGTGTTCGCGGGCGGTGAAGGCGTTGAACTCCCCTCCCAGCCGGTCCACTTGGCGGGCGATCTCGAGCGCCGTCCTCCGGGTCGTTCCTTTGAAAAGCATGTGCTCCAGGAAATGGCAAAGCCCGCTCTCGTCAGGCAGCTCGTGCCGGGTGCCGATCTTGAGCCAAGCCCCGATCGACACGCTCTTGCAGCCCGAGTAGCGCTCAGTGACCAGCGTCAGGCCGTTGGGAAAGACAGTCTTGCGATACCTGCTCACACCGCTCGCCTCTTGCGGCGGACGCGCGACTTGGCGCGACGCTTTTTGCCGCGAGCCCGCTGATGCTCCTCCATGGAGCGCTCCACTCTCTCGAGCGTCTTCTTCAACCGGGCGACGTGGATCATGCCTGTCCCTGGGATGGTCAAAGGCGCCGTGGTGACTCCGATCACGATTCCCGTCAGGGGCGAGCGGATCTGAGTCACCGTTCTCCCGAACGGATTGTAGATCGAACCCAACGAGTCGTCCTTGTAGATCAGATCGCCGGGCTTGACGTTCAGATCCAGGATCCCGCCCTTCTCGGCTCGGATCCACGAGCTCTTCTTCACGATGACCTGGAACGGAGGCGGCTCGGTCTCGGAGGCGGGGAGCATTCCCATTTCCGAGAGCACGTTCAAGACTCCTTGAAGGCCGATCTGCGAGATCTTGCGCGAGAACTTCCCTGTCTCCCCCGCCTCGAAGAGAATGGTCGGGCAGCCGGCATCGGTCGCCTCGCGCCGGAGCGACCCGGTCACTCCCGGCTGATCGACGAGGATCGCCGCTCCAAACGCCCGCGCCAGCTTCCTGACCCGGGGATGCGACATATCCCCTCTCACATGCGGAAGATTGGCTCTCCCCTCCGCCGCGGTGTGCAGATCGATGCCAAAGTCACACTTGATCACGACCTCGTTGAAGAGTTTGTACGCCGCGCGATCCGCGTTATTGCCTTTTGGCTTCCCCGGGAAATGGCGGTTCAAGTCGCGGTGATAAGGCAAGTACCTCGACTGCTCGAGAAAACCGGGGATATTCACCACGGGAATCGCGATCAGGGTACCGGCAAGGTTTTCGTGATCGATGTCGAAGATGAGCCGCCTAACGATGTCCGCGCCGTTGATTTCGTTGCCGTGGATCGCGCCTGTGATGAATGCGGTCGGCCCGGGATGGCCGCCGCGAATGACCATCACCGGAATCTGAATGACGGAAGCCAAGTAGGACTCGGAGATCTTGAGGTAGATCTCGCGGGTCTCGCCCTGGTTGATCGTTACGCCGCAGATCTTGAACCCAGTCTTGCTTGAGTCCATTCCCTATCCATTATAGTGAATAGGCAGATGAGCACGAAGCGAAAACCTCCTGCGACGCGGCCCGCGGCCAAGCGAAGGGCCACCCGGAAGAAAGTGCCGCTCGATCCCGAGGTCCTGCCGCCTGAAGAGAGCGAAGCTTCTTCCGAGGAATCGGAATCTGACGTCGAATCCGACCTCGAAATAGACCCGACTGAGGAAGAGCTCGCCTCCCACGCCCCCGCAGTCTACCGCCTCAGCGCGGAGCCGATCGATCTGACCGACAGGGACATGACCGCGATCTCTCCGACCGATCCTCTACGGCGGTACATGGAAGAGGTGCGCAGGTATCCCCTTCTTGAGCCCGAAGAGGAATTCAAGCTGGCAATGGAGCTGATGGAGAAAGGGAGCATGGATGCGGCTCGTCGGCTCGTCCAAGCCAATCTCAGGCTGGTCGTGAAGATCGCCTTCGAGTACCGAAACTTCTACTCCAATATGCTGGATCTGATTCAGGAGGGGAATATCGGTCTCATGAAGGCGGTCTCGAAGTTCGACCCCACCAAGGGAGCGCGCTTGGGCTACTACGCATCGTGGTGGATCCGCTCTTACATCCTGAAGTACATGCTCGACAATTTCCGGCTGGTGAAGATCGGTACGACGCAGGCGCAGAAAAAGCTCTTCTATCATCTCATGAGGGAAAAAGAGCGGCTCGAGGCTCAGGGCCTGCTGGCTGGCCCTAAGCTCCTGGCCGAGCGGCTCGACGTCCGCGAGAAGGATGTGATCGAAATGGAGCAAAGGCTGTCAGGCCGCGGAGCCGAGATGCCCTTGGACGCCCCGATCGAATCCTCCGATGAGGGAAGCCGGGCGACCCACCTGGACTTCCTGGCCGACGACAGCGAAAGCGTCGATGAGCAGGTCGCTCGGCAGCAGCTTCTGAGCCTGCTGCAGGACCGACTCCCCGAGTTTCAGAAACAGCTGGGCGAAAAGGAGCTGCGCCTCCTCAAGGACCGCCTGCTGGCAGACGACCCCAAGACGCTTCAGGAGGTGGCCGATCAGTTCGGACTCACCCGGGAGCGGGCACGTCAGATCGAAGCAAGGGTGATTGAAAAGCTGAGGGAATTCCTTCGCCCCGTGCTTGGCCGAGAAGAGTGAGAATCCGGCCTCGGAGCCCGTATCAGAGGCTGGAATCGAAGGTCTGCCTATCCGCACAAAAACACTTTACAGGCGGACTTGGGGCATGCTAGTTCCTGACCGTACTAAACATAGAATATCTATAGACTTAATTTGTCCATCGATCAGTATCTATTGAGAAAGACATAACCATGGCAGGAAAAACTGAAATCAAAACAAAGAAAGCCGCAATCGTCTCTCGATTCGCCCGCTCAGCGAACGACACCGGCTCTCCAGAAGTGCAGATCGCGCTTCTCACCAATCGCATTAACGATCTCAACGTCCATTTCAAAGCCAACGCGAAAGATCATCACTCTCGTCGCGGATTGCTGAAGATGGTCGGCCAACGGCGCCGCCTCTTGAACTACATCCGTAAGGCGGACGAAAAGCGTTATCTCCAGCTGATTCAGTCGCTGGAACTCAGAAAATAACGAAAAATTCTCGGTTTTCCCAGGGTTTGAGGCCGGCACTGCAAAACCATGCCGGCACTCCCTGGTTCTGGGCATTTTCCTATGATGGACCTGGAGCTTGATCAATCAACCTCCAGTCGGGATCCCGATGGATCCGGAATCTGCTCCGAGAAACTCACCCGTTCTCTCACTCGAGAATTCCTACAGCCTTACGCTTGACAAGACTCGGTGAAGAGAACTCCAACCCCAAGGAGGGTCGTATGATTCATCGCGTATCTTGTGAAATGGGGGGTAAAACCCTCTCCATCGAAACCGGCAAAATGGCCAAACAGGCCGATGGCTCGGTCCTGGTCAGCTACGGCGACACCCGTGTGCTAGTGACCGCTTGCTCTGCCAAAGAACCAAGGAAGGGAGCGGATTTCTTCCCTCTGACGGTCGAGTTCTCGGAAAAATTCTACGCCGCCGGAAAAATCCCTGGCAGCTTTCCGAAGCGTGAAGGGCGCCCCACCATGGAAGCGACTCTTTCGGCGCGGATGATCGACCGCCCGATCCGGCCGCTCTTTCCCGAGGGCTACTACCATGACACGCAGGTCGTCGCGACTATCCTGTCGCTCGATCCCGAGGCTGACGTAGACGTTTGCGCGGCTGTGGGCGCATCGGCCGCTCTCCACATCTCGGACATTCCGTTCAACGGTCCGACAGCGGCTTGCCGTATGGGCCGGATCGGTGGCCAGTACGTGGTCAACCCTACCTGGAAGCAGATCGACACGGGCGAAACCGATCTGGAGATCCTGGTCGCCGGCACCGAAAAGGCCATCATGATGGTCGAGGGCGGCGCTCGCGAAGTTCCCGAGGACGAAGTGCTCGAAGCGATCATTCGCGGCCACAACGAGATCAAGAACGTGGTCAAGATCATCGAGGAGCTTCGCAACCTCACGGGCAACAAGCCCAAGCGCGCTTTCGCTCCCGTCGCCATCGAGGCGAGCCTCAAAGAAAAGGTCGAGAAGCACGCCCGCGGCGGCCTCATGTCCGCGCTTAAAACTTCGGTCAAGCATGAGCGCTACGACCTGGTGGCCAAGACCAAGAAAGAAACGATCGAAGCCCTGGTCTCCGCCGAGCTTCGCGAAAAGGATCCCGCGGCCGCCGAAGCCCTTGAAGGCGAAGTCAAATCGGCGTTCGAGCTGCTTCAGTACAATCTGATGCGCGAGATGATCCTGAGCGAAGGCCGCCGAATCGACGGCCGTGACACCAAGACCATTCGCCCCATCTCGGTGGAAGCGGGGCTTCTCCCCCGCACTCATGGGAGCGCGCTCTTCACCCGTGGGGAAACGCAGGTCCTCGCCACAGTGACTCTCGGCACGTCGGATGACGAGCAGATCGTCGATACGATGTTCCAGAACACCATGCGCAAGTTCATGCTCCATTACAACTTCCCTCCGTTCAGCGTCGGTGAAGCAGGACGCATGGGTGGGACTTCCCGCCGTGAGATCGGCCATGGTGCTCTTGCCGAGCGTTCGATCAAGGCGATGATGCCGGCGTACGAGAAGTTCCCGTACACGGTCCGCATCGTCTGCGAAACGCTCGAGTCCAACGGATCGTCTTCGATGGGCTCTGTCTGCAGCGCTTCGATGGCGTTGATGGATGCCGGTGCCCCCTTCCCGAAACCGGTGGCGGGCATCGCGATGGGCTTGATCAAAGAAGGCGATCGCGTCGCGGTCCTCTCCGACATCCTGGGTGACGAAGACCACCTGGGCGATATGGACTTCAAGG
>CAYNDM010000226.1:0-5529 GCA_964395265.1 uncultured Bacteriovoracaceae bacterium | reverse complement strand
ATCCGAACCACGTTGTTCATGCTGGTTTTCTGGGGATTCGCGGGATCTCCGGTCAAGAGGACGGGTTCCCCGCCTTCAAAGCTCACGCCGATCACGCGCGCCTGTCCCTTGGAGTTGATGGGGAGCGATTGCCCTTTCTCGTTCTGGGCCGCGATCCTGTACATGTAGTTTCCGCTCGGCGCCGGGAGGCTGTTGGCTTTCTTGCCGTCCCACTCGATGCTGTTGGGTCCCGCCTTCATCGCCCCCAGCTCCTGCTGCCAGACCACTTCGCCCGTTGGCGAGATGACCATGACATGCACCTGGGCCGCGTCCGCGGGAAGCTCGAATCCGAGCAGCGCGTTCCCACCTTCGGTATGAGGAAAACGCTCGCGATCCACGGTGATGGTTTTCCCGATCAGATTGGTCATCGCCAGGCGCTCGAGCGGCTGGTTGTTGTTCGCCATCTTGTTCAATGTCTGGTTCATGTTCTGCATCTGCTCTACTGATGTGAACTGAGCCATCTCTGTGGCGAACTGCTCGGCTTTGAAAGGCGAAGTCGGATCCTGATGCTTCATCTGCGTGATCATGATCCGAAGAAAATCGTCCTTGCCCAGCTGCTTCTTGATCTCGCGGGGCTTCTCGGGTTTGGCGCCGTACTTCGACTGAATCTGCTTCCAGACCTCGCCGAACTTGGCCTCGGTCGAAGCCTCCTTCGCGTCCTTCTGGCCGCTGGGCGCGCTTTCGCTCAAAGCGGCCCCGTTCTGAGCCGCCGCCTGGAAAGCACTCGATTTGTCGGCACCTGAAATCATATCCCTATCCTTAGGACACGATTTTCTCCGCTCAGGTCAGGATGCTGAGCCCCTGCCTGAGCGGAAAATCTCGTGTCTGACTTACTGCTCTACCTCAAGCCATCACATCCAGGCGACCATCCGCCTTGACGTTCCGACTGCTTCCGGACATGCCGCCCATCGCGGCCAGCCCGGATTTCGGCACGGCCGACAATCGGGGAGCTCCATACCAATCTTCCCGATCCCGGCTGCCGTGCGCGCTTTCATGACCTGACTGTCCCTGGTTTCCGTGCATCATCCCGTCGAACTGCCCGAGGTGCTGCTGGGACGCCTGGTCGCTTCTCTGCTGATCATTCGTTCCACCGCTTTGGCTTCCGCCGGCAACGGCCAGCTCGACTTTCCCGAGCGTCAGATTCTGCGAAGCCAGGCTCTCGCGGAGATGCCCAAGGCTCTCCTCGATCACTTTCTTCGCGCTCTCATCCGACGCCTGGATCTGAAGACCGACCGATCCTCCGTGAGTCACCACCTTCAGGTGGAGCTCACCGAGATTGTCCGGGTTCAGGCGCACTCGCACTTCGCCGCCCCCCCGCGTGGACATACCTCGGATCTGGTTGCTGACGCCTAGGAGCGACTCCGACGAGAGCCGGTCCTTGGCCATCGAGCCCTTCACCACGTTGCCCGTCAACTGCGCGGGCATCGGCTGGATCCGATCCGAACTCGCCTGCTGGTGCTGCTGAGCCGCATGCAGGCCTACGGACGACCCTGTGATCTCATCGAGGTCACGGGCGAAGCCCTTGGAGGTCAGATCCCCGTCGTCACCCTTGACCAGCCTGAGTTCCCGATTCAGCGAGCGCTGCTCGGAACCGAACTGTCCCGCGCCTTCCCCTTGGGGATTGCGCGAATGCTTGGCTCCGTTGAGCATGCTCACGAAATCCGCACCCGACATCGCCGAGTGGGTTTGGGTTTTGGCTGGCTGGGCCCCGGTTCTTGGATCCGACTCCGAACGATTCAACGCCGAACGTCCCATCGCCCCTTCGACTTGATCGATCTGCCCGTTCAACTGATTGAGCCGATCCATCAACTCGCGGTCCGTCGCGGCGACACCCTGGGCGCCTGCTTCGGTTCTGGCCTGGGAACGCGATTCCCCGGCTTCGACCTTCGCTTGCGTGCCCCGCATTCCTTGCATCTCCGCTAACAACTCGCGGATCCGCTCGGGGGTCGCTGCAGCTCCACCTCTCTTGGCATTGGACGAATCCTTTGCAGCCATTCGCTCCTTCTGGGCGTCACCGAGCAGGGTCTTGAGCTCAGGATCTTCCTGCTCAGTCCCTGTGAACACCCAGTCCTTGCTCCATGGCTCGAGTCCAGTGATCGCTGCCGCAGTATTCAGACTGGCGGCGGACTGTTGGGTCGACGGCACTCTTTCCGCGGTCTTCGAAACCAGATTGTGCACCTTGCCCTGCGACTTGGCCTGCTCCGCAGCACGATCGAAAATCGGCTCGAGCTGGCTTTCAGTCGTGGACTTCGATGCAGACATCTGCTGTTCAGCCGCTTTGCTCATCGAGCTCAGCTGAACGATGTCTTTCATCTGCTTTCCTTCCGGCTTCGCTTCGGGCTTCTGGGAGCCTGCCAACATCGCCATCGCGGCCGAGAACTCGGTTTCAGCCTCGCCTTCGCCAGCCTTTTTGGCCTTCTTGGCTGAAGCTGAAGAGGTCTCGCCTTCTTGTTCCGTGGAAAGCGTTTGATTCGCTGCCATCAACATATTCGTGATTTCCATATTCACTCACCTCCTTTCCTGGATTTCGTAGCCTCTGCCGCGCCTTTGGCCGGGCTCGCGCCCTTCGCCTTCGATGCGGAAGCGATCCCTCTGGCCAGGGCTACTCCGGCCAGAAGCTCCGTCAGCCGGCCCGAACGTTCCGGCTCCATGAGATTCATGATTTTGGCTAGCTTTGGAGTCGACATGCGCGCCATCGCGGTCACCGCCAGCGCCTCGTCCAAGGTGGCGATCAGCTGGGACGCGGCCTTCGGGCTCATCGTCTCGAAAGTCTCCACCAGCTTGGCGACCTTCTCCTCAGACTCCTTGGAGTTGAGGGCTTTGACCGCCAGCAGGTCCTTGCGTGCCTCCTCAAGCTTCTTCAACTGTTCCTCGAGCGCCCGCTCGCGCGCGGCGAACTCGGCTTCGCGCCGGGCAATCTCTCCAGCTTTGGCCTCGACCTCCTCGCGTCGCTTACGAAGGTCCTCGATGGCCGTGCGATCAACGATACAGCCGTCGTCCGAAAGCGCGCTTTCGTTCCCTCTCTCGGCGAGCGAGATCGGGGCGGGCTCCTTGCCGAACTGCGAAGGCTCGGCCAAGCCGTGGGCAGAAGCCGGCGATCGATCGCCTTCGCCCTGGCCGCTCTTCGATTCGGCGGCCGCTTTCTTTTCTTTCTTGTCCTCGGCGACGAGGCCCGTACCCAGCCCGGCGGCGACGCTCACGACTCCCGCGATAAAGATGAAATTCAGGAGCGTCGGCTTCATGCCCCTTCCTCCTTCATCCGCGCGCGCATCACCATCATGTCGTTCATTTCCCGATCCAGGTGCTTGGAGCGCTCTTTCCTATACTCGGCGTAGGAACGCTCGCGCAGCAATTCGATCACGCGGGTCTGCTTCCTGGCATTCAGGTAAGTCTGCATCGCCTTTTCCAGCCCGCGATTGATGCGGGTGAGCGTGGCCTCGGTCTGGACCAGCCTCTGCTTGGTGCCGGCGATGAAATCGTTCTCGATCTGGAAGTCCGCGCCGCTCGCAGGCCCCTGGCCGATGCGCTCTCGCCTTTCGAGCGCCTGCATGAGCGCCTTCTCGAGACCTGCTTTGAACTCGAGAATCCTGGCCTGCGCGCGCCGAGCATCCGCAAGATCGCGAAGAGCTTTCTCTTCGGCCCTCTTTCTCACGGTCTCGACGCTCTCGAATTTGAACTGAAACTTTTTCATGCGATCTTCTTCAAGTTTCAGGGGAAATTCCCGACCTGACTAGACTGAATATTTTACCCTGCAGCACCGGGCAACCTCGACCTAGCAGCAAAAGAAGCCGGGCGACTATCAAGAAAACACGTCTTACGACGAACCGGCCCTGACAATTCCCTGCATCATGGCCTGAGTCTGCGCGAAGGTCGCGCGCTCATCGATGCCTTGCCGCAAGAAGGCGTTCAGGCGATCGATCACCGCTACGGCTTGGTCGATCTTCACGTTGCTGCCTTTGGCATAGGCCCCGATATTGATGAGATCTTCGACCTGGCTATAGAGGGCAAGCCACTCTCGAAGCTGTCCTGCCCAATCCTGATGGTCTTTGCTCGTCACCGCCCGCGCCACGCGGCTCGCGCTTTGAAGCACGTCGATCGCCGGGAAGTGGTTGCGCTGGGCGATCTTCCGCGAAAGCACGATATGCCCATCAAGAATCGATCGGGTCGCGTCGGCGATGGGCTCGTCCATGTCGTCGCCTTCGACGAGCACGGTGTAGAGCCCGGTAATGCTGCCTTTTCCTGGAGCCGTCCCCGCGCGCTCCAGGAGCTTTGGCAAAGTCGAGAAAACACTGGGCGTGTATCCTTTGGACGCCGGAGGCTCGCCCAACGAAAGGCCGATTTCCCTTTGTGCCATGCAAAAGCGGGTCACCGAATCCATCAGGAGCAGGACGTCTTTGCCCTCGTCCCTGAAAAACTCCGCGATCGAAGTGGCCAGAAACGAAGCTCTCATGCGGATCAGCGGCGAGCTATCCGAGGTGGCCACGACCACCACCGATCGCGCCAGCCCCTCGGGCCCCAGGTCGCGCTCGAGGAACTCTTTCACCTCGCGGCCACGCTCGCCGATCAAAGCGATCACGTTCACATCGGCGGCGGTATGCCGGGCCATCATCCCCAGCAAAACGGATTTGCCCACGCCCGAGCCGGCCATGATTCCTACCCGCTGGCCCTTGCCGCATGTGAGCAACCCGTTGATCGCGCGGATCCCCAGGTCGAGGGGCTCGTCGATCATCCGACGCGCGAGCGGATCAGTGGGCTTTTGGTAGAGCCCTCGCTCCACCAATCCTCCTCCAACTGCCTGAAGCGGGCCTTTTCCGTCGATCGGTCGGCCACGTCCGTCGAGGACACGCCCCAAAAGCGCGTCGCCTACAAGCACTGTCGAAGCCTTCTCACGCAGGATCACCAGGCTGTCGTTGTTCACGCCCTGCGCGTCCTCGAACGGCATGAGCATCACGCGCTTGTCCCTGAACCCAACGACCTCGGCGTCGATTCCCGCGTTCGAATCCGGATTCGCGCTCTGGAGAATTCGGCAGATGCTTCCGACCGATGCCCCTGGTAGATGGGCCTCGAAAATCAGCCCCAGGGATTTCGTCACCTTGCCGGCCGAGCGATACACCAGCGCCCGATCCAGACGATCGGAGTAAAGGCCGCTATCAAACGAATAGCTCATGGCACGCTCTCTGGATCACCCGTATTGGCGCCCAAGATCCCCTCGTACAAGCCTTGGAGCTGGGTTTCGATCCTGGCGTCGATCGCGTTCCATTCGCTCTCGAGCATGCACCCGCCCAGCTCGATCTGCTGCGAGGACTCGACCTGGAAATTCTTCAGCTCGCCCAAGGTCTGTTCAAGGTTCTCCTTGAGTCGCCCAGCCGTCTCGAAATCGTCGGGATGAACCTTGATCTTGATATTCTCCCGTACCCCAAGACGCTGAACCAGCTCGCGCGCGAGACGGGTCACGTACTCCGGATCGGCCGAGACCTCCTTCAGGGCGAT
>CAYNDM010000225.1:0-5568 GCA_964395265.1 uncultured Bacteriovoracaceae bacterium | reverse complement strand
TCGAGATCCTGACCCGGATTTTTCAAAAAACTCAGGAAGAGGCTTTGCAAATAACTCTTCGTGTCCATCATCAAGGAAGGGGAGTGGCTGGAGTCTACGGATACGACATTGCCGAGACCAAGGTCTTTCAGGTGTCGGAAGCGGCAAGAAGCCGTGGTTTTCCACTGAAGTGTACGGCAGAGCCAGTCTAAGCGCTTCGGGGAGTGAATAGGGAGGTCGACAATGATCGGACGCAGAGCAGAAGATGTTTTGAATCGAGCGGTCCGCTACGCCCTGGAGCACAGGCACGAGTACATCACTCTGGAACACGTGCTTTGGAGCCTCCTGGAGGAAAGCGAAGTGCAAGACACGTTGAGTGCATGCAGCGCTCAGCCTGAGCAAATGCGCCAGGAGCTCGAAACCTATCTTGAGAAGGAGATCCCCAAAGCTCATCGGGTCCGCAGGAGCGACGAAACGGAAGACGAGGGAGCGGAGGATGAAGACGATGACGAGGAAGAGTACGAACACCCCGTCGCGACGCTCAGCATTCAGCGGCTCGTGCAGCGGGCGCTCTTTCACGTGCAATCGGCCGGCAAAGACGAGATCGCTCCTCTGGACCTCCTGGTGGCCTTGTTTCAGGCCAAGGATTCTCACGCACTGTATTTGCTTCAAAAAGCGGAGGTCGAGCGTCTCGATGTGCTGAATTACATCAGCCATGGCGTTCGAAAGGATCCCGAGCCGCCTCGAGACCCAGATGGCGAGGGAGGATCCGGACCGGATGATGTGATGAGCGAGATTCGTTCAGAAGCGGGGCAGAGAGGGTCCCAGGATCCGCTGACCTTGTACGCCATGAATCTGAACGATCGGGCGCGCCAGGGCAAGCTCGATCCCTTGATCGGCAGGCAGCACGAACTGGAGCGGATGATCCAGACGCTCTGCCGCCGTCGCAAGAACAATCCGCTTTTGGTGGGTGAAGCCGGGGTCGGGAAGACCGCGCTTGCCGAGGGACTGGCCACCCGGATCGTCGAGAAGGACGTACCGGAGCTTTTGGAGAAAGCGACGGTCTACTCTCTCGATATGGGCGCGTTGCTCGCCGGCGCCAAGTTCCGCGGGGATTTCGAGCAGCGCCTCAAGCGGGTGCTGACCTCGCTTCAGGGCAAGGCGCAGAAAGGCAAGTTTCCGATCCTCTTCATCGATGAGATCCACACGATCATCGGTGCGGGGGCCGTGAGCGGAAGCGCGCTGGACGCGGCCAACATCCTCAAACCGCTTCTGACCCAAGGCGAGATCCGTTGCATCGGTTCCACGACCTATACCGAGTACCGGAACATCTTCGAGAAAGACCACGCGCTGGCTCGCAGGTTCCAGAAGATCGACGTGAACGAGCCCGCCCAGGACGAAGCCATTCAGATCCTCAATGGATTGAAAGACAAGTTCGAGAAGCACCACGGGGTGGAATACACTCCCGAGGCGATTCGCGCGGCGGTCGAGCTCTCGGCCAAGCACCTGACGGAGCGTTTTCTCCCCGACAAAGCGATCGACGTGATCGACGAGGCGGGAGCCAAAGCCAGGCTCCAGCGCAAGAAAGAAGAGAAAGGAGCGGCCGAAGGGAAGACGGTGCTCGACTCAGGGGCGATCGAGGAGATCGTGGCTCAGATTGCGCGCATCCCGACCCGCTCGGTCAGCACGAACCAGAAGACCCGCCTGAAGGTCCTGGACCGCGACCTGAAGCTGAGTATTTTCGGGCAAGATCAGGCGATCGATGCGGTCGTCAACGCGATCCGCTTGGCGCGTTCCGGGCTTCGCTCGGGGGATCGCCCGGTGGGGAGCTTTCTCTTCTGTGGTCCGACGGGCGTCGGCAAGACCGAGCTCAGCAAACAGCTCGCGCACGCGATGGGGATCCCGTTCCTTCGCTTCGACATGAGCGAATATGGCGAAAAGCACACGGTTTCCAGGCTGATCGGCGCGCCTCCCGGTTACGTGGGGTTCGAGCAGAACGGGCTTCTGACCGATGCAGTGCTGAAGAACCCTCATGCGGTCGTGCTGCTCGACGAGATCGAGAAGGCCCATCCGGATATTTGGAATATCCTGCTTCAGGTGATGGACAACGGGTTCCTGACCGACAATAACGGGCGCAAGGCCGACTTCCGCAACACCCTCTTGCTGATGACCTCGAACGTGGGGTCGCGGGACATCGAAAGGCGACCATTGGGCTTGAACCAGAGCAACGCGGGAGACGGGACGCGGGCACAGAAGGCGGTCGAGCAGACGTTCAGCCCCGAATTCCGCAATCGCCTGGATGCGATCGTCTACTTCAACCCGCTCAGCCCCATGACCGTGGCCCAAGTGGTGGGCAAGCAGCTGATGGAGCTCGAATCGCAGCTACTGGCCAAGCATGTGGAGATCGACATCGACAGCGAGGTCCGGGAGTGGCTGGCCAACAAAGGCTACGATCGTCAGATGGGCGCGCGTCCGATGGCGCGGCTCATTCAGGAGCGGATCAAGAAGCCTCTGGCCGAAGAGATCCTCTTCGGCAGGTTGGAGGACGGCGGCAAGGTCAAAGTGACCATTCGCAACGGCGATCCCCATTTCGAGTTCTTCGCCGGCGAAAGCAGAAAAGCCGTGCCTTCCGAGGCCGAGGGCGGCGAGTAGCGTTGGAATAACGGCCTAAGATATCGTTGTGGCCGAAGCATGCCGAGATTCTCTTGGATCTCGGCATGCTTGGCATCTATCCCTCGCTCAAGGATTCGAATTCTGTCCCGACGGCAGGGGCGCCTCCTGCATCAGGAATGTGGGGGGCAGAGCCGGGGGCCGGTTGCTCAGGGCGAGGCGCTCGAGATGAGAGTAGATGCTCGTGTCGGGTGGCCATTCCTCGGGCCGCTGCGTGCAGACCTTCTCGAATCGTCCCGTCGCCGAAAAACAGACGTGAAGATGGTTATCATGGCCATTGTATCTACGGTAGATGGTCCCGAATCGCGCGATTTCGGCTTGCCTGCGCCGTTTGAGATTGTTTTCGATGCGGGAGTCGTTGAATAAGATCGTGTCAGGCCCCCGCTCAATCAGGAAATCGATGAACTTCTCGGTCAGGTCGCGATCATAAGCGAAGCTGCGAAAGCTGACTCCTCCCTCACGGCGTGGGTCCTTGCGAAACGGGCGCATATCGAAACATTGGCCATGGTGATGGCTCGCGTGCCCGAGCGCCCTGGGTCCGTCGGTGATGAACCCCATATCGCCGATCATCGGGATACAGCGCTCGATGTCGCTTTCGTCGCCATCGAAAAGCGTTCGGCATCTTTCCTTCCAATCGCGCAATAGACGCTTCAAGGTGCAGACCAGCTGCGGTCGTCCCCAGGTGTCGACGCCTTCGAAGCCTTCCTGGTTCCTGCTTCTCGCATTTTTCACGTAGTGATACATGATCCGCTCGGAGTCATAGGCTTCGGATCCGACCGGGTACCTGGCGCGTCCGTCGATCGAGAAGTCCACTCCCAAGTCGAAGTCGCTTCGCGCGAAAGGGGCCCTAGTGAAGAGCTTGTGCAAACCCGCGATCTGCTCATGCTGGGACGCCTGGAGGGGGCGCAAGGCGAAGTCGTCGAGCGAACAAGCCAGCGCCAAAGCGAGCTCACCTGCTGGCGTGACCTTCGACTGGGTTCGGTCATAGGTGAGGATCTCATAGAGGTAACGGATCTCACAGCGCCGCGGCCCTTGCGGTCGATCCTGGCAGCATTCCTGGGCCCGGTAGCGATCGCCTTCCATCTGAGGAACCAGTCCGCTTCCTGCAGGTAGCCCAATCTCCTGCGCGGCTCCCATTGAGTCGCGAGAATAGAAACTTGTATCCCGGGTGACGACGAGAGCGTCATCGCTTCCTGGCTTGGACAATGACTCTCGAATGACGAAGCCTCGTTCCTTCGCTTTCGCGAAGGGCACTCTGTCCATTCGGGAGGAATAGGTCGCGTGAGTCTTGAGTACCTCGACATAGACATGCTTTGCATGTTCGGGCGTGGATCCGGCCAAACGGACCAGCGAGCCTCGAGCGATGAGTTTTCTTCCCTGACCATTCTTCGCGGATCGATCCGCCCAGAAGACCTCGGTGCCCAGTGTGCTGGGGGTCCCATGGCGGGTAATCGCTTTTCCTTCTTTCAGGCTCAGGTAGGTTTCCTGGCGATTTTCCGTGACCGAGGTGATGAGAAACGGCTCCTCCTCCAGGAGGATGTCCCGGCAGGCCATACTCTGGGCTTGGGGGGCCTCATTCTGCTGAGCGCGACTCTGGGGAGAAAGCCCTGCCTGAACCCATAAGAGAGCCAGGAGAATGCCAACGCGAGCCATGATGAGTTGCCGTTTTTTGCGACGAGTCTGGGTGAGCATCGTGCTGTCGGAGTCCTCTCCCCGGCGTATCGGCAGAAATCGGCAAAAGGTTGACAGTTTATTACGCGTGAAAGCCAGGTTTTTTTAGGTTGAGCCGGGGTGTACCGAGAGGTTTCCCCACGGCTCAATTACCCAGGGCGGCTCGAGGTAGAAGCTGAAAGATTGAGAGGCTCAAGGACCCACAACGGCCTAAGAATCTAGAGGCTCGAGGATCTAGAATAAAACCAGGCGCTTCGCGAGAGTGCGTTCGAGCAGCTCCAAAAAGGAGTCCCGGTCGATCTCCTCGGCTCCCATCGCCTGCAGATGAGGGGTCATGACCTGGATGTCCAGCCAGCCCAGGCCCCGCGAGCTCAGGTGCTCGATCAAGTGCAGAAGAGCGAGCTTTGAGGCGTAGGGCTCGATGTAAAACATGCTCTCGGCCGCGAACGCTCCTCCGGGATCCACGCCGTAGATCCCGCCCACCAGTTGGCCGTCTCTCCAGGCCTCCACGCTATGAGCATGGCCGGCGCGATGAAGCTCGATATACGCTTTGAGCATTCGTGGCGTGATCCAGGTCCCGTCCTGCCCGGGCCGCGGCATTTGAGCACAGGCGCGGATGACCTGATCGAACGCGCGATCGTGAGTGAACTCAAAAGAAGCTTTTCTGCGCTGACGTCTCAAGCTTGAAGAAACGTGAAGGTTCTCGAATCGAAGACGCGCCGGGGTGGGGGTCCTGCCCCAGGGGCGGGCGCGCCCAGAGATCGGCCAGGGGAAGATTCCGCTTCGATAGGCTTCGAGAAGAGTTTCAGGGCTGAGGTCTCCTCCCAGGGCGACAATTCCCTCTTCTGTCGAGTCGCGAGGATCAGGAAAGCGGAATCTAGACATTGTCCTTGAGTTTGTCTCATAGCGCACTCGAGATAACCAAGTTGATTTACTGAATTTGACGCAATGCATTATAACCTCTGAGAATTCTTCGAGAAAAATGACACACAGGGTTGAAATCTTCAGTCGCCTGTTTTACTACTCGCGTTAACTCGGGGCGCTAAAGCTACTGAGTCTCATCGGGGGTTAGAAAAAATGAACAGTCGGCAGTATTGGGTATTGGGGCTATTCCTCTTCGTAACGGCAACTTCGGTCTGGGCGCAAGACTTGGGTCAGGCGACTGTCGAAGATCCTGGGTATTTCACATTTACTTCGCCTGAAATCAGGGAAGTGGAGGAGACGCTCACTTCAGAAGAGCTCAGCGCG
>CAYNDM010000224.1:0-5606 GCA_964395265.1 uncultured Bacteriovoracaceae bacterium | reverse complement strand
AGGCTCCTGCCGCCTGAGCGATCCGAAGCCGATCCCCAACTTTCTGCAATACCTCCATTTGGTATTTCGTATCGGTCATTTCTTCGAGACGAGCCGACCATGCGGGAGGTTGCAAGGTCAAACCGATACGCGAGGGGGTTGGGATGGAGGTCCTCAAAATAAGCCGAAGAATTAGGTTCTTTGGACTCATTATCGTACTGGCTGTTTTTGGATTATTCGGATGCTCCAAGACTGATGTTCGTGCCCTCGCGAAGAAGGCGACTACTGAGGATGAGAACAGGATTGTTCAGGAGGTTATCTCCGCAATCCAGACCGAAGATTTTTCCAAACTGAATCCGATCCTGGGGCCAAGTATTGCTGGTGAGAACTTAAAAAAGGGGCTGCCAACGATTCGTCCGTATTTTCAGCATGGAGCTGTACAGTCAGCAGAACCGATAGGCCATTTTCAGAATAGCAATGCTCAAATCACCGTGGGTCAGAACCCGACCCGTATGACTCGCACGGCGCTTACGTACGAAGTCAAGTTCGCCGATGGTTACTTCAACTTCCTGGCTGTCACAATTGATGAAAAAGACGGCAGCAAGTCGATTGCAGGAATCAACGTCCAAGACGGTCCTAGCACGGTCGAAAATTCCAAGTTCAGCTTCCTAGGAAAATCGCCCATGCATTACCTCTTCCTGATCCTGACTATAGGCATACCGCTCCTCGTACTCTACGCGGCTATTCTTTGCTTCAAAATGAAGCCGCGAAGACGATGGCTTTGGATCATCTTCATCGTATGGACCTTTGGGACAATTTCGATGAATTGGACAACAGGCCATATTTCCATAACGCCATTACGCAGCTTGATTTTCGGAGGTGGATTTACCGCCCCCGAATTACAGCCTCCGGTGTTTTTCATCGGTTTGCCGGTAGGTGCTATCGTCTTTCTTCTTCGGAGAAAGAAATTAAGGCCAAGTGAGGTGCAACCCGCATGAGCGAAGAAGTCTTCGGAGGGGACCTCCTTCAAGGTGAGCAAATTCTTTGGTCAGGACAACCTGATCCCTCGATCATTATTCTCCCCGAAGGACATTCTCCTCGTCCCATTCAGCTTGCTCTGGGGAGGATTCGCTATTTTCTGAGAGGCTAATGCCCTGGGTCTTACAAATGAAACAGGTGGGCGTGGAGCGCCTCCATTCTTTGCTTTGTTCGGGGTCCCTTTTGTCCTGATCGGCCTGTATATGATCGCAGGTCGTTTTTTCTACAAAGGTTGGAAAAAGAAGAAGACCTGGTATGCAGTTACTGATCGTCGTGTCCTGATCCTGTCGACGGCTCCTGGGCGAAAGATCCAAGCCTTGGACCTCAAGTCCATTCCCGTCATCAACAAGTCCGTGCGCGCCAATGGCTCTGGTAGCCTCGAATTTGGATCACTTGCTCCTCACTTTGCGATGTACCAAAATTCAGGATTGGATTTCTTCGGCGGGATATACGGCGCAGGTATTCCAGCATTTTATGACATAAGGGGCGTTGATCAAGTTCATGACCTTATCAATCAACAGCGGAGCGGCAAGAACACAGGTTTTTGAAGATCGTTGTCGTCGAATCCCAGTTAGGGCAGCTGGCTGTCTTCTTCCGCTCCGTTACTGAGCAGTATTCTATTCTTCTTCGGTCAATCTGATTCGAGCGGAGAATTTTTGTAGTTCGTGAACCGCGAACTACAGCCAAAGAACTACAAAAGACTGCAACGGACGTGACCGGGCCTGACTTCGGGTGACTTTCACCCCTGACTTACGCAAACTCGAGAATCGGAGAACCCGATTCCGCCGATTTGGGCTAGTAAATGGCGGGCTGGTTCGGAGAAACATTCCAGTGTTTCCTCCATTCCGCTCCTCTCGGATTATCTTACTGGAATCTTTGGCGATTCGGAATCCTCGGATTTCAAAAACAAGTTTTTCCTCCACCAAAAATACATCGTCGAAGGCCTCTCGATTGCCCAAATCGCGTCACAGACTCTTTCCTCCAAGCCCACCGTTGGGAAGTACCTTCGGCTCCACGGGATCCCAATTCGCGCAGCGCACCAACCGCATGGTCGCCCTTCCCAGCCGAAGTACGGGGAGAAGCTCCGCCACGGGAAGGTCACGCGTCACCTACACGAAGAGCGCGTGATCCGGTCGATCCAAGAGATGCGAAGCCAGAGGATGAGCCTTCGGCAGATCTGCAGGGTCCTTACCCAAATTGGGGTGCCAACGAAGTGCCGAGGCAAGAAGTGGCATCCGGAAATGGTGAACCGGATCCTAACTAATAGCTCTGAGAGAAGAAAAGCGATGCCCTCCAAAGAACTAGCGGCATTTCGATAACTCAGCTCATCTCGTCGCCTCGGCCTGATTTTCCATATCTGTAACAACGCAATTGCTCCACCACCAATCTGAAGCTAGCGTAACTTCATCCATATTATTCGGTGCCAGAATTCTCGATTCATGAGAAAAAACAATCCATTATGAAATCGATTCGCACCTTGACTCCCTTCACCCTCTCGCTAATTCTCCTGACTTCCATCGCTGCTGCGCAGGAGGAGACCACAGAGCTTCCCACAGTAAAGGTGAAGGCTGCCGAGGAATCGATGACCGCGCCGGGTGTGGAAAGCGCTGAGGAAGCAATCCGATCGGTTCCGGGTGGCGCGAGCGTCCAGGACTCTAAGGAATACCGGAAAGGCCGCGTATCAACGATTAAGGATGCGCTCGAATTCGCGCCCGGCGTTTTCGTTCAGCCGAGGTATGGGGCTGAGGAGGCAAGGCTCTCGATCCGTGGCTCAGGAATCCAACGCACATTCCACGGACGAGGCATCCGGCTCCTTCAAGACGGCGTGCCGCTCAACCTCGCGGATGGGAGTTTTGACTTCCAAGCCGTCGAGCCGCTTTCGGCTCAGTACATCGAAGTCTACCGTGGCGCGAATGCACTCCGGTACGGCGCGACCACACTTGGAGGCGCCATCAACTTTGTCTCAATGACAGGAAGAGACGCCTCGCCCCTCACGGCCAGGCTCGAAGGAGGAAGCTTCCACCTCTGGCGAGGACAGCTCGCTTCGGGTGCGACATTCGGTGACACCGATGTATTCGGGTCTTTGACGCAGTTCTCCCAGGAGGGCTTTCGCGTCCACAGCAAACAGAACACTCAACGCTTCTTCGGAAACGCGGGGAGAAAGCTTAGCCCTGACCTCGAGACGCGCCTCTTCGTGACCTGGGTGAATACGAATTCCGAGATCCCTGGGAACCTCACTCCCGCCCAGCTCGAGGCCGATCCCACGCAAGCGCAGCGAAATGCCGCTGCGCCACAGTTCGACAACGTACTGAGCAACTGGCAACGGAACTTCAGCCTTCTTCGACTGGCCGATCGCACGACCTACCGTCTCTCGGAAGGCTCAGTCTTGGATGGGAGCATTTACTGGTCGCGGAAACACCTCGATCATCCGATCCTGATTGTCATCGACCAGCTCTCAAACGACTTCGGACTGAATCTAAAGTGGTCACACGAGTCTACAGGCGATGCTGCCGATTCCTTCACTGTCGGGATCAACCCGGAAATTGGCACCCTTCATGACATCCGTTACCAGAATAATTTGGGCAGCCGCGGCACACAGCTCTCGGACAGCCAGCAAACCTCAACGAACCTCGCGCTTTACTCCGAATGGCAGAGGCGCCTGGTCTCTTCTTTCTATTCCGTCGTAGGTCTTCAGATGGCCTATTCGATCCGAAAGAACGAGGATCTGTTTCCCGTCACTGCGAGCGACCCGGATAACAGTGATCGCCAATCCTACTTTGGCTGGATGCCAAAAGTTGGCGCCCGTTACGATGTAACCGAGCACACGCAAGCCTATGTAAACGTCAGCCGAAGCTTTGAGCCGCCGTCTTTCGGCGAACTTGTGCCGGTCACGGGTCAGGGTGGACTGCTTCAGCTTGATCCGCAGCAGGCTACGACTCTTGAGCTCGGCTCACGCGGCGCCGAGTGGCGCCTTTCGTGGGACGCCTCCTATTACTACTCCTGGGTCAGCCGTGAATTGATCGGCTACCAGACGACGCCGGGCGCATCGACCACTCTGAACGCCGATCGGACAATCCACCAGGGAATCGAGCTGGGGGTCGGCATCGGATTCCTCAAATCCGTGGGACGCAAGCGCGACGGCTCGGCGCTATATCCCCTCGTATTTCGCCAGGGCTTTCTCTGGAACGACTTCCGCTTCAGCGGAGATTCGAGCTATGGCGACAATCGCCTCGCCGGAATCCCGCAGAACATCTACAAGGCCGAGCTCACGTTTGAAGGCTCAGAAGGCTATTACCTGGGACCAAACCTCGAGCGAGTTTTCAGTCCGTACCCGGTCGACTTCGCCAATACGCTATTTGCGAACAACTACACGCTATTTGGGTTTAAAGCAGGCTGGAACTTCAAGAATGGGCTATCTGCGTTCGTGGACGCCAGGAATCTTACGGACGAGAAGTACGCCGCCACGACGAGTGTAATCACGAGGGCGACAGCGACGAACCAGGCTCAACTTCTGTCTGGCGACGGAAGATCCGTCTTTGGCGGCATTCAGTGGCGAATGTGAGGGCTAGGCTCACAACAGCTCAAACTCGATTGGTACCTTGAGATCTATTTTCTCAAGTCCAAGCTCGGCTGGGATCGGATCAAACTTCCCGATCGATGCGACAACTGCGACGGCTGCCTTGTTCAGAACTGCGTGCGCACACTCGCAGTCAACGCGGATATCGGTTGCGGTACCGTCCTTGTGGATCCTGAAAGCGACAGTGACTTCCCCCGCGAGCCTCCGCTTCCGCGCTTCTCTTGGATAAAACTTATTGCGTTCGATTGTCGCAAGTACGCTTCCAAGATAACTGGACCGAACACTGTTTCCGCCTCGCCCGCTGGTGCCGGATTGCGTCGTGTCACCTTTGCTTGCCATTTCAGTCAGAGCACCGGATGCGGCGGAAGTTTCTCGGGGCGTTTGGCTGAGCGCCTGATCCTCTTGCAGACGCTTTTTTCGAACGAGATGTCGAGACGGCTGGCGCTTGTCAGCGCCTGGGCCAGAGCTTGTCCTGAGCGAGCGGCTCTCATCAGTGGTAACCTCGACAAACTCGCTTATTCCGTTCGAGGCACCTTTGCTTCTTGGGACGCTCGTTGCTCCCCAGACCGTAAGAACAACGGCCCCTAGGCCATGAGCGGCCAGGCTCCAAATGAGAGATCGGTGAATGTACAGGGGTCGCATACCTTTATTCTATCCAAGATTCGTGAAAGCGGCACACCTTGACGCAGAGCCAACCAGTTTCAGCGAGTACTTCTGGCAGATCAGGAATTTCCGCGATATCGCTAAGGCATGAAATCGTTTGGGAAAGCTCTCTCTATCGCTCTTGCCACAGTACCATGGGCCTTTATGTCTCACGCAATGGCTCATGTAACCCTAGATCCCAAGGAAGCACCTCAAGGCAGTTATGCGAAGCTGACGTTTCGCGTTCCACATGGCTGCGATGGACAGCCCACGTCTGGCATCGCTGTGCTGATCCCTGAGGGTGTGGTCTCGGTGAAGCCCCAGGTTCACCCCGGCTGGGAGATCACGATTCAGAAGCGGAAGCTCAAGA
>CAYNDM010000223.1:0-5662 GCA_964395265.1 uncultured Bacteriovoracaceae bacterium | reverse complement strand
GGCCGCGCATGCTCCGAGAATAGCCATCAGCTCACTTTTATCAACAGCCTGTTAAATTTGGGGTCAAGGCGAAGGACAGCTCCTCGCTGAGCTCGAAGTTGTTCTTGGGAGAACCCCCGTAGGTCCAGCCGACGGCCCTGAGATAGCTGGCCGAGAGTCCGATGCGGTCAGTGACCGAGTAAGCCGCAGTGAGGCGCCCCGAAAGGGAGTGTGAGGTATTAGATGCGCCCGTCCTTCCCACACGAAATTCGTGAAAACTCTTGCTGAGCGAAATCCCCTGGGTCAAGGTCAGGCCCCGGAGCCCCAGACGGGAAAGATCGACCGTCAGGCCAGGCTGCAGATGCAAGGCAAAGCGCAGATAGTCCTTCTGGAGCGATTCCTCCGAAGTCGCGATCGTAGTCGCGAAGGCGGGTGACCAGCTCATGAAGGGATTCAACTCAAGCGCCGAATGGGTCAAGGCGACTTTGGTATTGCCCAAAGTGGACTTCATTTCGTTTTCGAGCTCCTTCTTGAAGCTGGCATGCACGGAAAGGGAGAGTTGTTCTCCGATCGACAAACCGGGATTGAGCGCCACTCCCAATTCGGATTCACGATCCGCGTCGTCCGGATCGTGAAGGCTCGTGGATGCCTGGATCGTTCCTGAAAGCTGAAACAGGGATTTCTCGGATGCATCAAGGGTGGATGCCCCCTCGCCGGCAGGGGGTTCGGAAGCACGGGCGACCTGAATCGTCATCAGCGCGAGCGCAATCCCCATCCATGCCGAGATCCATGCTGCTTTTTCGCTGAGATGCTTCATTTTGCTCACGATCGCCTGCGACTGCCTAACTTACAGCCGCGCGCTGCGCTTGAGCAGTTTCCATGCCACGCGTCGATCCATTCATGCTTGGGAATATTCTTGGATTTTTTTAATGAATCCCTCGGAAAAATGGCACTAGAGCGTGCCAAAGTGCCACCGCCTCCGCGACTCCGCTGACCAATGGTCAGACACCATCGGGTCATTTCTACACGATGTAGGCTTAATTCAGGAATCTGGGGTTCAGGGCGAAGGCCAGAAGACGAGGATCATCACGCCGAAGAGAATCCCCACGCCGAAGAGCACACTGACTTTCTTCGCCAACTGTCTCGTGCCGAGGAGCGCCGCAAGCCCGCCTTTGAAGAACAGGTTCGAAAGCGAGGCGATCAGGATCGCTCTCCAACCTGCATCCGAATCGAGCTTGCCCTGGTTCACCAGCGTCGCCGTCGAGAGAGTGATCACGTCGACGTCGATCAGCCCTGAAATGACCGAGACAGCATAAAGGCCCTCGCGCCCGAAGCGGTCCCTCGCCATGGCGACGATCAGGAGGATGATCGCGAAGAGCAAAGCGAAGACGAGAGCGTACTTCAGCTCGATCGGATCTCCCTCGCTCAGGAAATCACCCGCGTCCTTTTTGCCTACCAGAAGGTACCCGATCACCGAGATCAAGGCCATGAATCCGGCCATAGTCGCAAGGGGCGCGATCAGTTGAGGCAGCACCGTCGGCGCCAAAACCCCCACCTCGACGATCAAGCGGATATAGCCGACCGCCGAGGCGATCGCCAGCACCACCGCCGACACGGCGCTGATCTGAGGCTCATGCGCGCTCCTTCGCGCGTAACTCACGGTCGTGGCCGTGCTCGAGACCACTCCCCCCAGGATCCCTCCAAGAAGAGCGCCTGCGCGTCCCCCGAAAAGCCTGAAGGCGACATAGCCCAGCAAGCTGATCCCCACGATCAGCACCACCACGAACCAGATTTTATGAGGATTGAGAACCCCGTAGGGATCGAAGCTACGGTTTGGGAGAGCCGGGAAGATCACGAGCGAGATCAGCACGAACTGCATCACTGCGTCGATCTCCTTGCGATTCACGCTCTCGGCGAAGCGATGCATCTGCCCCTTGTATTGAAGCAGGATCGCGACCACTCCCGTAGCCGCCACCGCGACCGAGACGTGTCCCACCACCAGATAGCCGCAAATCAGGTACATCAGCAGCGCCGAGGCTTCGGTGATCACGCCGGAGCTATGCCCGTCGTTACGCGCTCGCAGCCACTTTCCAAGCGCGACGATCGAGGCGAGAGCAAGCAATCCAGCGCCAAAAACCCAGCCTCCCAACTCCTGAGAGGTCAGAGCGCAGATCGCGCCCATGAGCGCGAACACTGGGAAGGTGCGAATCCCGGCGAACGCGTTGTCCGAGCGTTGCCTCTGAAACCCGACGAGGAGCCCAAGCCCCAACGCGATCGCGATTTTTTCGAATGCTTCGATGGTTTCCATCGCTCCTACGCCCGAGACTCACAGCCCATACGTCGATGAAATGAAAGGAGCGGAAAGAGAACCTCCCCTCACCGCTAATTCATTTCCAACTGAAGCCCTCCCAGGCTCAAGCAAGGTTCTTCGATACGAAATCCCAGTTCACGAGGTTCCAGAAGGCCTCGACGAACTTGGGACGAAGATTCCGGTAATCGATGTAGTACGCGTGCTCCCACACGTCGCAGGTCATGAGCGGTTTGCGTCCCTCGGTCATGGGGTTGTTCGCGTTCGAGGAGTTCTCGACCACGAGCTTTCCGCTCTTGTCCAGGGAGAGCCAAGCCCAGCCGGAGCCGAACTGGGTCACGGCTGCATTGCTAAAATCCGCTTTGAACTTCTCGAACGAGCCGAAGTCGCGCTTGATCCGCTCAGCCAGCTCGCCTGTCGGCTCTCCGCCGCCCTGCGGCTTCATGCAGTTCCAGAAGAAAGTATGGATCCAGATCTGAGCCGCATTATTGAAGATCGCGCCACTGGAGCGCTTGATGATCTCCTCGAGCGACATCTTCTCGAAATCCTTGCCCTGGATGAGCTCGTTGGTCTTGTTGACGTAAGCCTGATGGTGCTTGCCGTAGTGATACTCCAAGGTTTCCTTGGAGATATGGGGAGCAAGCGCGTCCATCGCATAGGGTAACTTGGGAAGTTCGAATGCCATAGGTTATCGTCCTTTCATCGTTCGAATGGTATCCAATTCAGTACCTCCAAAGCCCTTGGATTCCAAGGCATATGGCTCCAACGACGATGACACTAAGCATTGCACTCGGAGTACGAACTCCACGGTACCCCGGCATGTTGCTTGAATCTGATCCACGAAAACCCCCAAGGAGCACCACCCGATGAGTCTGTCACTGAAGAGCAGCGCGTTCAAAAACGGCGATTTCATCCCACGGCGGTATACAGGAGAGGGTGAGGACGTATCTCCTCCGCTAACCTGGTCGCATGTCCCCGAGGGCACGCATGAGTTCGTGCTGATCTGCGAAGATCCGGACGCGCCAGGAGAGGAGCCCTTTGTTCACTGGATCGTCTATAATCTCTCTCCCAACTCCACCTTGATTCCCGAAGGCCTTACGGCGAAGCCGCGCGTCGAGGCTCCGATCCGAGCCGACCAAGGCGTCAACTCCTTCGGAAATATCGGTTACGGCGGACCCATGCCGCCCGAAGGCCACGGCAAGCACCGCTATTTCTTCAAGCTCTACGCTCTGGACACGGAGCTCGGCGTGCCTCCCGGTGCGAGCAAGGCCGAGGTGCTTCGGGCGATGTCCAATCACGTCATCGCAGAAGCCACGTTGGTGGGCACGTACGAACGCATGGCGCAGAAACGAAGAGCCGCCTGACGGAGGAACCTACGCCGCCGACCCGTCGGTGATTTCGCGAAATCTTTCCCAGGTCATGGCGGGCCAGATCTCTGTGCTCGCATGCCCGAAGGATCGGATGATCAGCGCAACTTTGGCGGCCGACTCGTTGTCTGGAGCATCGAAGATATCCAGGTAGTCGTACGGCCCAAGCACCGTGTAATTGGCCAGCCATCTGACTTCCGGGCACTCCTGCCGGATCCTCGCCCCGATTCTTCGGTTCAAGTCCTCGAATATTGCAGGTTCGGCGATGGCTTCGGTCGAGACCCGCGTGAGCATCACGTAATGGGGCATTTTCTGACTCCTTATCGATCGGGCGAATCGGAGAACGCGATTCCCCATCGAGATCGTCTTGCAGGAACCGGGCAAGGATCCGAGCCACTTAGTAACCGCAGGCTGGTCTTCGCCTTGCAGCGCTCAACGCAGGAGGGATCAAGGATGACGCTAGACGCGCGACGAGGGAAGCGCTCGACCAAAAAAGACATCAAGGCGAGCTCAAAGCATGTCCAGCGCCCCGGCCAGGTCGGATCCCGCCGCCATGCGAACAATTTCGTTCCTACGCCTGGAAGCCCGCCGATCGACGAGATTCGAACGCGCAAGAGGCGACGGATCGCATGAAACGGACCTGATGAAAGAGGGATCGCGCCACCCCCTCTCGGGGCGATGTGGAGCGAGCAGGACTCGCGCGACACAGCCGGCCCTGCCGGTACGCGACCCTGAGTCCAAGAGCGCGCTAATTCGCTCCTGAAGCGAGTACTGCGCCTTCTAGGACACACTCAACTTCTCAAGAATTCGTGAAGCTCCGACAGAAGCTGGCGTCGCATGACCGAACGCATTAAACTCAAATGGAGCCAATGAGGTACGTTTGCACAAAGGAGCTCTTCCAATGAACCGAGATGTCCCCAAGTTAAATTACTTCATTTCAGAGAAAAGCCGGATTGTAGTGGTCTCGTTCGTCGGTCCGCTCGTTCGCGATTCGGCGCTGGTGCTCCAGGAGTGCCAGGCCCAAATCCTGGAGCGCAACCCTAGCCTGGTGATCCTCTACTTCAGGGACGTTCCGGACCGCGTGGATCAAACCGTTTTCCCGGCGATCGCGCGAATCCAGAAGGCTATCCGCGATAAGAACATCCAGTTGAAGCTTTGCTCGCTTCATCCTCATCTGCGAACAACCTTCAACGATTTCGGAATCATTCGGCCCAATGAGCTCGCGGACAATCTTGCGCAGGCGCTCGAGGGCGTCGCAGCGCTACGAGCCGCCTAGGGCCGGGATCATGCTTTAAAGCTGGTTTGACGCCTCTCGACTCGATTCGGGCACGAGCTCGTTTCTCACATCGACCGCGAGCTTTGCATCAGCTAGGAGCCTCACATCAACCGCGAGCGGTTCTTCTCGCGCAACATGCGCGCCCTCTCGCGTCTTTTCTGCGTCTCGTCCAGGTCGGGACGCCGGGCTTCTCCCTCGATCTCCGGCCGCCTGTCCGACAAGCCGTTCTGCCGTCGCTTAGGGGTCGCCGCGCCTTGAGCCTCACCAGCGCCGGCTTCGCCCTCTTTCCGCCTCTCGTCGGGGTTGCTCATCGGCTTTGAATCGGCCATTCGCGTGCTCTCCTGTTCGTTGGACACTCGGGTTCCCGACTATCGGAGCAAGATCCATGCAGGCGACGTCCACGAGCCCCCGCATGAATCTCGCTGCATAACCCTCAAGAACTCGGCATCGGCTGGCGGTTCAATGCCGCTTCGATCATCTGCAAGGCGACGTCGTGATCAAGTCCGTCTTGATCCGTCAGGCCCAGCTTCGCCTGCCAGGATTCAGGAGCCTCAGGATGGGGACCCGCGAGAATCACTAGGCCATTGCCTGCCCAAGTCTGCGCGATCGCGGGCTGGCCGGTGTCGCTATAACGGGCGATCGTCCCACGTGGAAACTCCGGAAGAAACGGACCACCCCACCAGAGAAGCTGGCGGCTCGTGCCATCAGCGAAGTGGACGCCGACCATCGCAT
>CAYNDM010000222.1:3958-5663 GCA_964395265.1 uncultured Bacteriovoracaceae bacterium | reverse complement strand
GAGGTTACGCCGCTATGCTTCTTTCAGCAAATCCCCAACTTTCTGCCATTCCTCCGGCCAAGCTCAATAAAGTCCAACGCCTTTTCACGGAGAGAAGGTGAAATAACGCGGCGAAAGACAACTGAACCAATGTGGGAAAGATGGAAAGCTTGAGGGAAAGGACCCAATCGGCGCCGGTCAACAGAAACAGCGCCGCATAGAGCGAGTAGCTCACCCCCACTACCGCCAAGCTCTCGTTCAGCGACATGTCCCGCCCGAAGATCCATTTTGTCCCTAATCGGATCGCCATAGCATCACGCTTCCGGAGAAACGCCGCCTTTCGACATGAGTTCGCTCAAGCCATGATCCAGACTCGTCACAGGCTTCCACTTGAGAACTTCCCACGCACGCGCGATGTCCGCGCACGAATGCATGACATCTCCGGCACGGTGAGGCGCATCGACCAATTCCGTCGCTTGTGAACCTAGGGCTTTCAACCGTTCCGCCAGGTCACGAATCGAAACGGACTTGCCAGTTCCCAGATTGACCGGCCGACCATCGCAAACACTCTCCGGCGCGACCATGGCGGCGGTCAGAGCGTTCACGATATCTTTTACGCTGACGAAATCCCTGGTCTGGGCCCCACCTCCGTTCAGCCGCAGCGCCCTACCCTCTTGAATCGCGCGGATGAACAGGCTGATCACTCCTGAATAAGGCGAATCCGCTTTCTGCCCGGGACCGAAAACATTGAAAAACCGAAAGACGACAGCACGCAGACTTTCCACCTCGCAAGCCAGTCGGATGGCATTCTCGGACGCCAGCTTCTGCAACGCATAGAACGACCTTGGGCATGGCGGCTCAGACTCTTTGATCCTGTCCCCAGATCCAGCCTGGTTTCCGTAAACCGCGCTCGAACTGCTGAATACCACTCTCGTGGGCTTCCCAGTACGCCGTTGGTTGGCAAGCGCCTGCTCGATGACCCTGACCGTGCCCAGCAGATTCACCTCATAGCTTTCGGCTGGATTTTCCTGGCACATGGGCACGCTCACCATGGCGGCAAGGTGGAAAATGCAGTCGATATCGCTTCCGCACGACCGAAGCACCTGTGCGTCGCAGACGTTTCCTCTGATGTAACTGACATTCTCCACGACCTCATCAGGATCCCTCAGATCCAGAACCGAGACAGGATGGCCCTGCGCTGACAAGGCCCTACAGAGGTGAGTCCCGATAAAACCCGCTCCTCCGGTCACCAGTACTTTCAGCATTGAGACCTCCCGTCGAAAAGGTCGCCCTTCCGAAGCGATTGCGCCTGATCCGGCGCGGTTAAAGCCTGGCCCAGAAGAATCGTAAGAGCCAGCGAAGCATACAGAAAAGGCGCGGCATGAGGCCAGAAGGACAGCCCTGCAATGAGAGACATCAGCTGCAGTTCAACGCTATAGAAACGACTGGATGCCAAGCATGCGAGCCAGAACAGCGAGAAAAGCATCGTGCCGATTATCCCGTATTCGGTGATCGAGAGCACGAGCAGGCTGTGCCCTTCATACTCCGACCCGGGCAAGCTAGGGAAAGAGCCTACTCCATTCCCGATGAGAAGGGTGAGCAAGGACTCCTCTTCGAGATACCTGCTAAGTCCCAGGATCATCTCGAATTTGGTTTGAAGACTGAAGTCAGGCCTGTCTCCATTCCCGGCAAGGATCGCATACGCTACCCCTGAAAGACCTGCGAT
>CAYNDM010000222.1:906-3948 GCA_964395265.1 uncultured Bacteriovoracaceae bacterium | reverse complement strand
GCCCAAGAACCCAGGCTTTCTTCCGATCCACCTTCAACGACATCAGCCACCGGAGCGGCACCACGACCAGCGCGGCGATTGCAGCAGCACGCGATAGGGTGGATGTCAGCAGCACCGCTACGATGATCGGAAGAAAAATCGAGCAAGCCCCCAGCCTTCTCAATATCAACGCCAAAGAGAGAACCGACAATCCCAGGAAAGCCACTGGATTGCTGTCGTAAAATATGAGCGAGGAAAACTTATAGGCATAAAAACTGGGGCTTCCCAGATAGGCGACCAGGTCCCAATCGGGGTGAAGGTACCGCCATGCCGCATCCAGGAAGAGCAACCCGACCGAGACCTGCACAAAGCGCTTCGCGATCCTGATTAACTGCGGAAACTCGAGATTCGCGCCCAACGACAGAACCAAAGGAAAAATCGTGATAGAAAAAACCAGATTGAAAAACAAAACGTGTGGGGCGAAGTCAAGCAGGCTCTGAGTAAACAGAAGATACGCGAGCACGACCAGGGACAGAATCAGAGGTTCGGTCAAGCCACGAGAAATCCGTATCGAGCCCCTCCACCCATTCAGCAGGAACACCAAGGCCCCCGCCAAGGAAGCGAAGTAAACCGGGCTCACTTCCAGAACCTCCGTAAGATAGAATCCGGAAAAAACCGCGATCAGATAGCAAGCCGCGTAGCTCGCTTTCTTCGGATTCCATGCCCGCAAACCAGCTTCCATTCGCCCTCCCCGAAGCCCCGCCGTCACGTATAGTAAGCTCGGATCCGCTCGCAAATGTAGTCGATATCCTCGTCACTGAGCTGAGTCGCGGAGGGCAGCCAGAGGCCCTTTTCTCCAACGGACTCCGAGACAGGATGGCTTCCAGCCAGCTGATATGCCTTCTGCTTATGAATCGGCGGATACATGACTCGCGTGCCAATACCGGACTTCTTGAGGAAGTCGATGAGCCCCTGCCGATCTTCAACCATCGAATCAATGAACCAGGGCACCGTCCATTCGAGATCCTGATCAAACAGATGGACCTGCTTTAGGCCGTCCAAGGCCTCTTTGTATCTCGAAGCGATCTGCTTTTTCCTCGCTACACGGGCAGGAAGCTTCTTCATCTGCTCGATCCCAATGCAGGCCTGCAACTCGGTGAACTTGAAATTATAGCCGATCGTATCATGGATATCGGTTCCGCCGCTCGACCGCCCGAAATCCTTCAAGTGCCGGAGTTTTCCCGCTAGGGCATCATCGTTCGTGACCAGGCATCCGCCCTGCCCAGTCGAAATGATCTTTGGCGCCGAGAACGAGAAGCTCCCCAGGTGGCCCGCGGTTCCCATATGGCGCCCACCGGGGAAACGCGAGCCCATGGACTGGGCGGCGTCCTCGATGATCGGGATGCCGGTCTCCGCCGACAACTCCAAATACGCGTCGACTCCCACCCGGGGGTACCTACCGTTCGCGGTCACCAACATGATGGCTTTAGTCCGCGGAGTGATGGCAGCGCGAGCTCTCGCCAGGTCCAGGCAGAGAGTCTCGGGCTCCACGTCCACGAAGACGGGTGTAGCTCCAATCATCTTGATCGAGTTGGGAGTGGCAATCATGGTGTAATTGGGCACGATGACCTCGTCGCCCGGCTGGACGCCCAGGGCAATCGCGGCGAGCGTCAGGCTGATCGTGCCATTGTTCACTACGATGCAGTGTTTCGCCACCGTATATTACGCGATCATCCGCTAGAATAGCTCGGTCCGCTTGAACTCGGTGATGATAGGGTCTTCATCCATGTACTCGCAGACGGCTCTCTTCTCTTCCTCCCCAAACCAGGGCCGCATCTGCATGATAAAAGGTCGTTCGGTGGTTCCCGCCATTTTTCGGTCCTCTCTTTTCAAGTTCAAGTCGTTGGATGGGCAGAGGCGCTGACGCCCAAAAGGCTTTTCAGCGCCACGAAATCGCAAGGCTCCAGGTCCAGCTCATCCGTCCAGAAGTTCCAGCTCTTCCTCGGCGTACCCCAATCACCGTACTTCGCAGCGAGATATTCTTCTGGCCTCGCAGGAAGACTGAGGCCGGAACCCTCGTCCCTGCGAACCGGCGAAATCAGGTGCTCCTGTATCGCAGCGACCTTATAGGAGAACAGATCGCGCCAAAGCGCCGATTCAGGAAGATGTTCCGGCCATCGATACAGTTCTCCACGAGTCAAGAGACGCCAAGCGCGGAAATAGAGACGATGGCGCAATCTCTGGATGAACCGAACCAAGGGCTGCCCTGGGTCCGGCATCACGGGGTTCGGAATGACGAAACAAGCTTTTCCGTCGGCCCGCTTCCGATAGACGCCAAAATCAACCGCCAGGCTCCCTTCGCCCAGCTCCTTTGGGAAAAGCTTATACATCAGCGTCTGTCCGAATAGACTGATCCGGTAAACCCGGTATCCAGACCCGCTCAGTTCCCGCAGGACTCCCAGCAATTTTGGTTCGTCCTCCATCCAGACCCCCAAGTCGATATCATCGAAGTCGCCTTGCTTCTTGATGACCTCGCCATTCCGGACGAATCCCAGTAACGTCCCGAAATCCAACCAATAAGAGATGCCGGCAAGACTCAGGGACCGGGCGCTGGAGTTGAGTTGAGGTGTCATGGATCCAAGTTAGGGAAATTGCGCGATTAATACCAAAAAAATCGGATTTTGCCTTTTCTTTCCGTCTACTTCAAATGCCAGATCCAGCCAAGGCATTTCGAGGAGGCAGAATCATCTCGAAAGGCGCGGCTAGGCCGCCCGTCTTTGGAAAAACTTTCTTCAGAAAATCAGTCCAATTTGATAATGCTTTTCAATCCTTATTATGAAAATCGAAAGCGCACTCAAGTCACTAAGCTCCACCTGGGATGGCGCACGCCCATCCGCCGCGCTCCGAAACACCCATGCCCTCGTCAGCACCTTGATTCGGCCGAGTCCAGCTCCCGTTCTCCTGATTGATCTCATCGTCGGCTACTCGTCGAGTCTCATGGCCTCTTGGCTGGCATCCCTGTCTCTTATTCACAACTCCGAGCCCACGAGACTAGCGCTCATC
>CAYNDM010000222.1:0-896 GCA_964395265.1 uncultured Bacteriovoracaceae bacterium | reverse complement strand
GATTGGCGCTGGGATACTATGACCGGGAGCATCGCTATTCCTTCCGCCAGATCATAACGCTCGGCATGACCGCGGCCACTCTTGCCGTCGTTACCTCGCTGACGCTGATCCATTTCTTCTTCTTTCATCAACTTGGCCGTATTCACATTCTGTTCTCGACCGCGGGTGGGACATTCGCTTTGCTCTCGCTTCGATCCATCCTCGCATTTCTCTTGAGGAACTTCTCGCTTCGCTACGTCGTCTTCGGAAACGAAACGAGCATTACCGCCGAAATTCGCAACGCCAGGCGGATCAGCCCTATTGGCCATCATTTCAGGAGCGCCAGGCGAGTTGAGTCTTGGACTGCCGTTCCGGAAAACGATGATCCTGAGGAGCTACTCGGTCTGCTCAAGAAGCACGAGGTCACCGAAGTGGTCCTGACCCAGGACGTGCAGTCAGATGAGCGATTGACCCGCCTCTCGATGCATGCGCTGAGATCCGGGTACCGGGTCGTGGATGAAGTGACTTTTTACACCGAGGTGTTCGAGCGTTATCCGGTTGAAGCCCTCTCTCATAACTGGATCTTGTTCGCGGGAATCAATACTCACCGACATTTCGTCAATTTTTTCAAACGATTGTTCGACATCGCCTTTTCGCTGTTGGCGCTGATCGTCCTGAGTCCGGTATTTTTCGTGCTCGCCATCGCGATCAAGCTGAGCGGGCCAGGGCCCGTCTTATTCATTCAGAAGCGGCAAGGGCGCTACTGCGTCCCGTTCAACATCTATAAGTTCAGGACCATGAGTCTCTCGCCACCCGAGGCTTTGGATCTTCCCTCGACTCGAGTGAACGACCCACGAGTGACCAAGCTCGGCAAACTGATGAGGCCTTTGCACTTGGACGAGCTCCCGCAACTCTGG
>CAYNDM010000221.1:3743-5678 GCA_964395265.1 uncultured Bacteriovoracaceae bacterium | reverse complement strand
GCGTAACGGTCTGGCCGTCGAACTGGGAGGCGTTTTCGATATAGAAACGATCAATTGCCATAGGGATTCCTCGAACCCGTTTTATATGGCGTTATGGGTTAAAAATCCAGCCTATCGGATGGTCGAAGCGCGGATGACACCCGATCCTGACGACTTGAGAAGAGTGCGCTTCGAGCTCACTCGAGAGAAGTGGGACAGAGTCATCAAGAAGGCGGAAGACGAGTAGCGAGAATCAGAGATCCAAGACCGGCGGAATAGAGACGGACGAGGCCCTGTCCTCAAATCGTTGCTTCTGGACAGGGCCTCGTCGCTCTTGAGCGAGCCTTTAAAAATCGGCGGCGAACTGAGCGAGTGTTCGTACAGTGAGTCCGGTAGCGCCCCGTTTCGGCAGATAAGGCAGGTGAGTGACGCCGTAAGCGGTTCCTGCGATATCGAGGTGCGCCCAACGAATCTCCTTGCGGATAAACTGTTTGAGGAAGATTCCGCCTCGGATCGTGCCGCCATAAGGATCATTGGCGGAGTTTTTCATGTCGGCATAATCCGACTTCAGATCCTCGAAATATTCGTCATAAAGCGGAAGCTGCCAAATGCGCTCCCCGTTCGCCTCTCCGGCCCTGCGGATGGAGTCGATCAAGGCGTCGTCGTTTCCGAGAATGGCGCAAGCTTGCCTTCCCAGCGCGACCAATACCGCGCCAGTCAGTGTGGCGGCGTTGATCACGGCGTCGGGCTTGAAATCCTGTGCGTAATCGAGAACGTCAGCCAGGATGAGCCGGCCTTCGGCATCCGTGTTGATGACCTCGACGGTCTTGCCGTTGCGTGCGGTCAGGACGTTGCCAGGCTGGATCGCGTTTCCGTCCGGCATGTTCTCGGTAAACGCCATGATCGTCACGATGCGATTGGGAACGCCCCATTTCGCCGCAAGGAGGGTGGCTCCCATCATGGTTGCGGCTCCAGTCATATCGTGCTTCATGTCTTCCATCCTCGCCGAAGGCTTGATGGAAACGCCCCCCGAGTCGAAGGTGATGCCTTTACCGACCCATGCGATGGTTTTCGCGGCTTTTTTGCTCTTCGGGTTGTACTCAAGGACAACGATCCGCCCTTCACGCTTGGAGCCTTGGCCAACGCCAAGATAGAGTCCCATCCGCTCTTGGGCCGCATCGCGCTCCGTGAGGATGGTGCACTTGAGACCGTATTGGCGCGCCAGCTTCTGGGCCTCGGCGGCGTAAAATTCGGGAGTGCCCACGTTCGAAGGAAGATTGGACCACTCACGGGTGATGTTGACCGCCTCGCCTATGGCGTGAGCTTTCGCCAATTCGGCGTCGACGTCCTTCTTGAATGTCTTGTCTTCGGTGAAGAAATAGATGGCTTTTGGCCCCTTGTACTCATTGGCCTTGGCCTCATTCGCGCGGCTAGGACCTTTTTTGGCGCCTTTCTTGGCGGGCTTCTCCGCTTTTCCTTTGGGCTTTTCGTATTGATACGAGGCCAGGATCAGGCCCTCGGCGAACGCGCGCACGACGCGCAGATCACTCAGGCCGGCCGCGTAACCATGGGTTCCAACGATCGAGTCGAGATGAACCGTGGCATTTTCAACCTTTTCAGCCATCAAGCGGGCCCAGGCCGAGCCGCCTGCCTGGCGCGCCTTTTCCTCAGTGAGTTCGCTGGCGGGACCGAAGCCCACGACCAACAGGTTCTCGGCCTTGCCCTGGCCTCCGAATCTCACGAACTGCGTGGAGCCCGCGCGGGCGACGAACGCTTCGCCCTTGCGAAAGCGATCCACCAGGGCGGAATAAGCTCCGCGAGGAGGGATCGCCTTTTTCCCCCCATCCTGGTAGGAGACGACCAAATCGGTATCGGTAGGTCCTGAAGATGTACGAGTTTCAAACACGGGCAATTTCCACACGGCTGCACCTCAAGTGTTCTGGTTATTCTTAGGAA
>CAYNDM010000221.1:2925-3733 GCA_964395265.1 uncultured Bacteriovoracaceae bacterium | reverse complement strand
ACATAGGGCCCTAGCATGTTGAAGCGGTATCAGGAAATCGTCGGAGTCCTTTTCCGATTGGTCGATGCTTGCGTGATCGCCGGCGTTTGGCTCGCCGCGTATTGGCTGCGATTCGACTTGCAGATCGTGGAGGTGACCAAAGGGTTTCCTCCGTTTCGGCAATATGCGGGCCTGACTCCGTTGATCGTCGTCCTTTGGATGGCGGTCTTCAATTCGATGAGGGTCTATAAGTCCCGGCGGATGCTCAGGCGCACCCATGAGGTACAGCTTCTGTTGAAAGCCCATGGGATCGCCATCCTTCTCTTCATCGCTCTGACTTACCTGTTTTCCGAGTACAAGTACTCCCGCGGCGTGATGATTTCCTTCGGCTTCTTCGGTGCCTTGTTTCTGACTCTGTTCCGTTTGACCCTCAGAAACGCGTTGCGTGCCCTTCGTCGCAAAGGCTTCAACCTGAGACATGTGATCGCCGTCGGCGAAGGAAGAGCGGTCGAGACCCTGATCGCGCGGCTTGAGAAGTTCCCGGAGCTTGGGATGAGAGTCATCGGAGTCGTGGTGCAGGACCCCGAGAAAACCCCCTCGGTGGGTGGAAAGCCCGTCATCGGCTCCTTCGCTCAGCTGGCTCATGAGGTTCAGTCCCGCAAGGCCGATCAAGTGCTCATCTCCCTGCCTCGCGCTCAATACGATCAGCTGGATCCGGTCTTGCGCTCGCTGGCGGATGAAACCGTCGATATCCAGATCGTGCCTGATATCCAGCGTACGGTGACGGACGGATCGACGTACATGGTTTAGATTGGTATTCCAAACTGAA
>CAYNDM010000221.1:0-2915 GCA_964395265.1 uncultured Bacteriovoracaceae bacterium | reverse complement strand
GGCCAAGCGGATCACCGACGTCTTTGTCTCGTCCCTGGCGCTGCTCCTGCTTTCGCCGGTGCTCCTTCTCCTCGCGATCCTGGTAAAGCTCACTTCCAGAGGGCCGGTTTTCTATACTCAGGAGCGGATGGGGTTGGACGGCAGAACCTTCAAGATGATCAAATTCCGGTCCATGAGGGTGGACGCTGAGACCGGCTCCGGAGCGGTTTGGGCGCGCCCGGGAGACGATCGAAGAACTCCGGTCGGCGCTTTCCTGAGGTCCACGAGCCTGGATGAGCTTCCTCAGTTCTGGAACGTGTTGATGGGGGACATGTCCCTGGTGGGGCCGCGGCCCGAGCGGCCCGTTTTCGTCGACCGGTTCCGCAAGGAAATTCCCCATTACATGCTCAGGCACAAGGTCAAGGCCGGGATCACGGGCTGGGCGCAGGTCAACGGCTGGCGTGGCAACACTTCGCTCGATCGCCGGATCGAATGTGATCTGTACTACATCCGAAACTGGTCCTACCTGCTGGATTGGAAAATTCTCTTCCTGACGCTCTGGAAAGGCTTCGTGAACAAGAATGCGTATTAAGCCGAAGAAGCTCGATTGGTACGTGCTCTCCGAGGTCTTGGGCCCCTTTCTTGGAGGAGTAGTCTTTTTCTCGTTCATCTTCCTGATGTTCCAGATCTTGAGGCTCGCGGATTTCTTCATCATCCACGGAGTCTCCGGCGCGATCCTCTTGAAGCTCACCTCATTGCTGGTGCTTTCCTTTCTCCCAACCGCGTTGCCTGTCGCTTTCCTGATCGGCGTCCTGGTGGGTTTCGGGCGACTTTCGGCGGACAGCGAGTTGGTGGCCATGAAGGCCAATGGCATCAGCGTCCATCGTTTGGCGGCGCCGGTCCTCGGCCTGGCCGGCGTCGTAGTCGTGATTTCGCTTTTTCTGAATATGGAATGGGTTCCTTGGGGAGACAGCGTCTTCAAAAGAACCTTGATCCGAGTGAGCAATACGAAGGTGGCGAGCTCGATCAGGGAAGGGACCTTCACCTCGGGCTTCTTCGACCTGTTGATCTACGTGGATAAGGTGGACGCGGATCGGAACCTGCTTCGGAAAGTCTTCATCTACGATGAGCGCGAGCCCAAGAACCCGTTGACGGTCGTGGCCCAAGAAGGCGAGATCGTTTCGGTCAAGACCGATAGCGAGCTGGGAACCGCGGTCATGTTGAAGCTCAGGAACGGCAATATCCACAGCAACGACGCCTCGAGCGGAACCTACTCCCGCATCGATTTCGGCGAGTACCGTCTTTTTCTCAAGATCGATGAGGGAACCGGTGAAACGGTGATCAAGCCGAGGATGTATCCTTATCGCGTTCTTCAGGAGCATATCGAAAAGACGCCGCCTGATACCCAGCCGTACCGGGAGTATGTGGCCGAGCTCTGGCGGCGATACGCCGTGGCGTTGAGCCCGATGATCTTTGTTTTTCTGGGGATCGGTTACGGGACCGTTCGAACCCGCGCGATTCGCTCGGCCGCCGCTTTGATCGCTTTCACCGTGATCCTAGTCTACTGGGGTATCCAGGCGGCTGGCACCGTGGCAGCTCAAAAAGGTTATCTGCCCCCAGTCCTGGCAATGCAGCTTCCGAATCTCCTGGTCCTGGGAGTCGCGATCCGAGCTTACAGATCAGCCGCCTGGTGAACTGCTCTTGTGTAATAAAAGATTGCAAAATGCAGGAATTGCGCGTTTTTTTCTGACAAAATCCTGACGCGAAGAACGTCAAATCTTTGGAATCCCGCTCTACGAGCCATTTTTGGGGATAACTTTCGCTGCATAGTAGAAAAAATCAGTATAAAATGAAAATTTATAAATAATAACCCTAAGTTATTCTGTGTGGATAACTTAGGGTTTTCGTGTGGATAACTATAGCGTTGCTGCAGGGACTTCTGATGCAGTGGGTTGTTTTGGGTTGGGCGTTTTTGGGAGAGGGGTTTCGCCCGGGAATGGAATCTCAATATTTTCGCCAACTTGTGCAGGAATGAAAAGAGTCGGCGTTTCTTGACGCACTGAAAGAGTTTTCTCGGTCTCGAGTACGCGATTCCCTCTTCCATTGAGGTTGAATGTCACGGATTTGGGGTTCGAAACCTGAAAGCGAATGAGCTTGTTTCCGCGCAAGACCAAGATGCGCTCCTTGCGGAGCGGAAACTTCATGATCGGCTTGTTGTCCACCTGATATCGAACCCAGACGTCCTCCAGTGCCTTGATGATGATCTTGTTTTTCACGGCTGAAGGGACGTAGTTGACGCCGGAATTCAGGGGGTCGGGCTTGTTCGGCACGAGAATCGCGGACTCAGCCGAAGCGAGCGATGCGTTGGGGCTTGGGGACGGCTGCTGAGTTTGAGGGACAGGCGCCGCGGTGGCCGCCGCCGCTATCGCGGTGGTGCTCGAGGTCGATAGAGTTGAAGCGGGCGCAGCCGAAGCCACGGGCGAAGCAGAAGGACCTCCCGCGACGCTGCCTTGGGTCGTCGTCGGTGCGCTCGGCGCGTTCGGCACGCTTGGTCCGCTCGCTACGCTTGGCGCGCTCGGCGCTGGGGTCGGGGTCGCGACATTGGCAGCCCTGAGCTTCTCGATATGCCCCTCTTTGTGATGGCGAAGCGCAGGCTTCAGTACGAACAGGATCAAGGCGCCAAGGATGACCGAGCCCCCCATGATGAACCAGAGAACGGTCCTGGTTTGCTCACCTTCCCTCTTCTCAAAGGCATAACCGCTGTGACCGCTGTCCCTCGCGGGGCGTTCTTGCGTTTTCTCGTCCAAGAAGGAGTTGAAGCGAGTGAGGATCTCCTGAGCGTCGAGATTGACGAATCGCGCGTAAGACGTGACGAAGCCGCGAACGAAGGGTTTGGCCGGCAGATCGTGATAGTGGTCTTCCTCGAGAGCGTGAAG
>CAYNDM010000220.1:0-5689 GCA_964395265.1 uncultured Bacteriovoracaceae bacterium | reverse complement strand
GCGTCCCGGTGAGCGCGTGCCGGTCGATGGGAGAGTCCGGGAGGGAGAAAGCCAAGTGGATGAATCGCTCATCACGGGCGAAAGCCTTCCAGTCGTGAAAACCCAAGGAGCAAAGGTCACAGGAGGGTCCATTAATGGTGACGGGCTTCTTTTGATCGAAACGACCGCTGTGGGCGCCGAAACGCTCCTTTCCAGGATGATCCGTCTGGTCGAAAGCGCGCAAGCCGCCAAAGCGCCGATTCAACGGCTGGTGGACCGAGTGAGCGCCATCTTCGTTCCCATCGTCCTTGTGATCGCAGCCATCACGTTCCTTGGGTGGTGGTGGACGAGCGGAAACACCGAGATCGCGATTCTCAACGCAGTGGCCGTGTTGGTCATCGCCTGCCCCTGCGCCTTGGGTCTTGCGACACCGACTTCGATCATGGTGGGAACGGGACTCGGGGCCCAAAATGGGATTCTCATCAAGGATGCCGAAGCGCTCGAAGTCGCGCACTCGGTTCAGGTCGTGGCATTCGATAAAACCGGGACATTGACCGAGGGAAAGCCCAAGCTCGATCAAATAGTATCGGGAGAACTATCCGAGTCCGAAGTGCTCCAGCTCGCGGCTTCGTTGCAACGGACCAGCACTCATCCGCTCGCTCAAGCAGTCACGAAAGCGGCGGAAGAGGCCGGGCTTGAACCCCTTGCTGTCAGCCAATCGAAGGCCGTCCCCGGCAAAGGGATCGAGGCAGAGGTCAATGGCAGGAATCTCGTCCTTGGAAATCAACGACTGATGGAAGAGAAGCAGCTAAGCCTCTCCGGCGTTCAAGAGATCGCGCGCAAGCTTCAGTCAGAGGGGCGGACGGTCTCGTTTTTGGGCGAGACTCGCCCAGGTGGAAAGATCCTGGGTCTGCTGGCAATGAGCGATGCCATCAAGCCGGCGGCTAGACGCTCAATCATGGAGATGAAAAAGCTGGGCATCCGGACAGTCATGCTGACTGGCGACAACAAGGTGGCTGCAGGGCGTGTCGCGGGAGAGCTTGGAATCGACGAAGTACGGGCCGAAATCCTGCCCGAGGAGAAAGCGGCGGCGATCGGTGCGCTTCGCCAAAGCGGAAAGATCGTGGCCATGGTGGGCGATGGGATCAACGACGCACCCGCTTTGGCGGTCGCCGACGTGGGGATCGCGATGTCCACCGGGACTGATGTCGCGATGAATGCCGCGGGAATCACGTTGATGAGAGGCAACCCCCTCCTCATCTCCGATGCAATCGAGATTTCGAGAAGGACCTACCGCAAAATCAGGCAAAACCTCTTCTGGGCGTTCATCTACAATATCGTGGGAATCCCTTTGGCCGCTCTAGGTTACTTGAGTCCCGTGATCGCTGGAGGCGCCATGGCTTTCAGTAGCTTCAGCGTCGTTACCAATGCGCTTCTCCTCAGAAGATGGAAGCCGGCGAGCGGAAGGGCTGCCACGCCATCTTGAAAATAATACGGTGCAATAAATTCTGTTGTTTTTTCATGCTCCATTGACGAAGGCGTCAGTCACTTCTACTTACTAGTGTTGCGAGCGCCTAGCTCGAAGGGGGAAAAATGGGAAAACTGGGGATTTTCCTGTTCATCGGAATCTGTGCGAGCCCAGCTTGGGCCATTGATGACCTGATCATCGGAGGAGAGCCCGTGTTATCGGGCGATCCAGTAGGGGAGAGCACCGTCGCGATCGATGTCGGATTCGGGACCTGCACGGGATCCCTGATCGCCCATGATCTCGTTTTGACGGCAGCTCACTGTGTTAACAACGGCGCGATGAAGATCATCTTCAGCTCGAAGACCCGAGATCCCAATGCGATCACAGCAAGAGTCATAGGTCAGGCGATCCACCCTGAGTATTATGAAAGCACCGATGTGCGGGACCGGAACGATATCGCGGTTCTTCGATTCGAGGGCCATCCCCCATTGGGATTCGCCCCTGCCCGCCTGCTTCCCGAGGGAACGAACCTAGAAATCGGTCAAGCCGTAGTACTGGCCGGATACGGCGTCACCGATGGCTCCACTTCGACAGGCTCTGGAACGCTTCGTCGCGTGACGACCACCGTTCGTGACCCTCACTACTCTCGAACCGAAATACAAGTCGAACAAAGCGAGGGCCGGGGAGCGTGTCGCGGAGATTCGGGAGGCCCTGCCTTCATCGAAGAAAACGGCGTGTATTATCTTTTCGGGGTAACGAACTGGGGCCCTGGAGCATGTGATGAGTATGGCGTTTTCGCGAACATCAACGCACATCGGACATGGCTTGAGGATTCGATTGAGAGATTGCGACAGGCTCAACGGGAGACCGCTTTGGCTCTGGCTGTTGGTTACTAAGCCTGTATTTCAAGAAAATCTCGTCCCTTTCCAATTGAGGAACGGGATAGACGCTTGATCCGCACCTGAGACGTGCCCGCAATAGCGATATCGCCTCATGCTCGAAAAAGCGTTTCAGGAGATTCAGATTCTCTTGTACCTCCCGTTTCGATTTCCTGGCGCCAGCGTTCTCGACCAGACTCAAGATCAGGTCTTCGATGGCAGCACGCGACTTCCCTTCGAGGAAATCCTCAAGCCTCCCGACCCAGGCTTTCGGGATTTGCCTGAAGCCAAAAACATATGAAAAGCGGGGAGGAACGGGAATCCGACCTCGCGGTATCCGATGACCAAGATATCCCAAAAGCTCCATCAGCGCGAAGAACGCCGCACGCGTGATATCTCGGGACCGGAAAGCCCCGTGAAAGCGATAATCCTGAAATCGTTGAGGCTCGTTAGTGTAGCAAAAATAGAGCGCTCCCTGAACCTCTCGAATCCCGATCATCGGATAAAGGAAGTAAAACGCCCCTGTGATATTCCATCTGGGCCGATGCTGGCGAATCAAGCGATTCTCAAGAAGGCACGCGTCCAGTTCGGTGGGGCAGGTTTCATACTCCAGGCGAGCGGCGCCTTTGACGATCTCTTTCATCTTGAGATGCTTTTTGCGGCGTTTGGCGTTTCGGTACTGGGCCAGCCTCCTGCGAAGGTTCTTGGCTTTTCCAACGTAGATCAGCTCATCCTTGCTATCATAGACGCGATAGACTCCCGGAGACGCCGGGAGCTGAGCCAGAAAGTCCTTTCCGAATTTGCGATCGAAGATACGCATGTCCGCCCCGCTAGGGAGTGTAGCGCGAAATCACGCCCCTATTCCAGCCAAACCTCCTGCCTCAGCAATCCGAGGGCGGCGTGGCGATCCAGGTATTGAACTCAGAGGCTTGACTGAGCTTCAGCGCCTGGTCATCCAGGCGCAGCTCCCACTCACCGGCGCTTTTCCACTCGTCGGGGTTCTTCAATTCCTCGGGGTTGTCAGCTTTCTGTGCGGCTTCGTTCTTTTGCGATCGCCTCAGCTCGTCGACCTCTTGCGACAGCGTCATGAGCGCCTTCTCGAAGCGCATTCGCTCAGCGATCAAGAAGCTCTCGAGGCTTTCGGATCGCTCGAACTCTCCCGAAAATGCCGCTTCAAAAGCGGCCAATTGCTCTGATAGGCTCTTCTCGCGATCATTCCGGCTTTCAAGCTCGCTCCGAAGCGAGTCGAGCTCGATTTGCAATTCATCTATCTTTTCTTGGGCCATCTCCTGTTCTGAACGCAGCTTTTCAGCCAGGGCAGCCAATTCCGAGCGCAGATTCTCCGCCTCGTCGGCCATCCGAGCCATCCTATCTTTTTCGATCACGCCTTCGATGCGCATGCGCTCAAGCTCGGCCTCGAGACGGTGGATCGACGCATCGCTCTCGGCCTTCGCTTCAGCGGCAACGCGATCGAATTCTGCTTTTGCCTCGGCCAATGCGGTTCTTCTGGCTTCTTCCGCCTCGATTTGATGGGTGGCCGCCAGGGATTCGCGCTGAGCCTCCCACTCTTGCTGCAGCGTTTGAAGCTTTTCCTGACTCTCGGCGCGCAGGCGCTGAATCTCGATCTCATGATCGCGCATGATCTCTTCGGCTTTCACGGCAATCGCAGAAGCTATCGCCTCCTCGCGACTTTCATCCTTGGACTTTGCCTCCTTCTTCAATCGGTCGAAATCCGAACGCATCTGCTCAATCTCGCCTCGAAGCGACAAAGCCTCCTGCCTGGCGTGTTCAGCTCTCGATCTGGCCTCGGCCGCATCAGCGCGCTCGCGCTCCAGAGCGACCGCCATGGCCTTGAGCTCCTGATGGGCTTCCTCACGAGCTTCAGCACGGATCAGCTCGCGCTCCCTTTCCCGCTCACGATAGGCCTCTTCGCGGAACCGCTCGCGCTCGATCGCTGACTCTTTCTCGAGCTCCGCCCGGATGCTCTCCCTTTCCTTGATGAGCTCCCACTGGAAACGCTCGCGCATCGACAGCTCGATCTTCTGAACCTCCTGATCGACGTTGCGTTTCGATTGAATCAGGAGCTGGTACTCCTTAGTGAGCTCGTTGAACTTGGCTTCGGCGCTATGCAGGCGAACCAGCGTATTCTGGAGCTCTGCTTGATAGCTCTTTGAATGGCGCTCAAGCTGCTCTCTGCGCCGTCTTTCGTTCTCATACCGCCCGTAGAGTGAGCGATATTTCTGTTCGATTTCCTCCAGCCTGCGAATGCGCTGCTGGCCCTCGGAGATATATCTTTGCGCCTCCGCCTCTCGGCTCATCAACCCGGCCCAAGCCTCTTTGTAGCGCTGCAACTCCGTTTGCAGCCTTTTCGCTTCCTTGAAAATCTGGTTTCCACGGGCGGCGAGCTGGTTTGACCTAGCTCTCTGGGCTTCGAGCGCCATCTTGAGACGCCCTTCCTGGATCGTCAGCTCCCTGTTTTTGCTCTCGGCTTCGCGGAGCAGCCTATCGTAAGTATGATTCGATTCAGCGATATCCTGCTCTAGCTTCCGCGTTTTCTGTCTTTCGGCGTGTAGAACGGCCTCGAGGTTCCTCGCAGCCTGAACAAAGCCATCTAAACGTTCAGTAAGAGGAGACGATTCCGCTGTCGAAGCCTGCGCTCCAGCAATTGGAACGAGATGAGAAGACCTTCCGTTGGTATTTGCACTCATCCGAGGTCCCTCCTTGGACCCAAGATCCACATTCTTATTTTCTCTGGAGAAAAAAGATTCGTCAAATCGTGGCCCGAAAAATCAGAAAGAATACGGCAGGCAGTATTTGCCGAGCCCTGTTTTGCCTATACCGACGACGGAGGGTAAGATGGAGCCATGAGCATCACCCTTCACATGGCTATCAGCCTTAATGGCTGTATTGCCAAGAAAGATAACAGCCTTGAATGGATGGAGGCGTCTTGGAGCGCTTACGAGAAGGGCGAGGAAATGAACGCCGACATCCTGAAAACCATCGATCGCTACATCATGGGCTCAAAGACCTATGAGCTTGCACTCAAGCTAGGCTGGGTCTACGGCGATGTGCCAACGACTGTTGTGACCCACAGAAGTCTTAAAAACGATAGGAAAAACGTTGAATTCTATTCTGGTGACCTCAAGGAATGGGCCGAAAATTTCGAAAGCCAGAATGTCTGGCTGGTCGGAGGCGCAAGTCTTTGCCAGAAATTCCTTCAGCTCGAGTTGGTGGACAAAATCTGTCTCACGATCATCCCTGTCATCCTCGGCGAGGGCGTTCCGCTTTTCACGACCAGCGAACATCGCTTGCAGCTGATCGACGTGACGCCCTTCAAGAACGGGATGATCGACCTCTGGTACAA
>CAYNDM010000219.1:0-5705 GCA_964395265.1 uncultured Bacteriovoracaceae bacterium | reverse complement strand
CCAGAAGCGCCCCAATCCCTCTAGCCATCCACCCCGCCAATCGCCCTCCCTACCTGCCATCTTCCCCGCCAGTCTCAGCAATCACCCGCACCGCACCGCAACAACCCTACCCAACCTCCTTCCAGCTTTCCTCATCACCTGATTTCGTCAAATTTCAGTCGCAAAAAAGCAAATTTATCCAGCGATGTCCGTAGGTTGACGCTCAAATTATTTGCAAAATGAAACGGAAGCACTCACACTTGATAGTCAAAATAGCGAGCACCCAAGTCAGGATGCTCCAATGAGGGGGAAGGAAGATTTATGGACGAATCTTTCCGCGAATTGGTCGAGGAGTGCAGAAGACGCCTCCTCAAAGCTAGGCAAGAACGTCTCAATGGAATGAAGTCTTTCGAAGGCGCGCTTTCAAGCGAGGTAGCGGGAGACGAAGGCGACATGGCTCGGACCTTGAGTGATCAGCACACCGCCCTGATGCAAAGGGAGCGGATGCTGAACGATCTCAAGGACATCAACGATGCCCTGGCCCGGATCGATGCCGGCACTTACGGGATCTGCGAAGAAACCGAAGAGCCCATCGAGCCTCAGCGCCTCCTGGCGGTACCTTGGACTCGCCTCAGCCTGGCGGGTGCCGAGATCCGCGAGCATCGTCGCAAGCGGTTCGCTTGATTTTTTGCCAGAATTCGGTGTTGCAACTCCCCATTTTCGGGGATAAATAGCTTACTCCTATGGCAAAAAAGTCTAAGATCGAACACAACAACTACCGCATGGAACTTGTCGACCGTTACCGCGCCCAGCGCATTGAGCTGCGGAAAAAGTCCAAGGACATGAAGCTTTCGGATGAAGAACGTACTGAAGCCCGTAAGAAGCTCGCCGCTCTTCCTCGTAACTCTTCCGAGATCCGCGTACGCAACCGCTGCATGCTGACTGGCCGTCCTCGCGGCGTGCTCCGCAAGTTCCAGCTTTCGCGTATGAAGTTCCGCGAACTCGCGCTCAAGGGCTTGCTCCCGGGCGTGACCAAATCCAGCTGGTAATCTCTTAATCCCTGGATTTTCAGAGATTCTCAATGAGCCTGAGGCAAGTCGCTTCAGGCTCATTTCTTTTATTGAGAGACCTCCAAGCCGGGGCCCATCCGCAGCGCACAGCGCCCTTCACGCAGCGCCCTTCACGCCGTGCTTTCTGCCAATCCACCGCTCCCCCCGAAACAGCGCTCAGCACGAGACCCGACACAACATCCAACGCGTTACCCAAGAATGCAATTCCGCACCGCGCGCCCAATGGCTTCCAATCCCGCACTATACCCCCGCACCGCTACCCAACGCGATCGCTGAGGAATAACGAGCTAAGCTGCTTCTTTTTCGGATTGACCTCCGGCGGCCGGGACGAACCGAACGAAGCGCCGAAGGTAGATTTGCACCAGCTCCGGATCGAACTGAGTCCCAGAGCAGCGGAAGAGCTCTTGATAAGCGACCTCCGCCGGACGGCCTTTGCGGTAGGGGCGATCCGAGACAATGGCGTCGACGGTATCGACGATCGCGATCAAACGAGCAAGAACAGGGATCTTCTCCCCAGCCAGTCGATCCGGATATCCCATCCCATCGGGGCGCTCATGGTGGTGCCTGATGGGCATCAAGAGTTTGTCGAAAAGCGGAAGGTGGGCAAGTGGACGAATGATGTGCTCACTCCAGGCCGCATGACCCTGCATTTGCTTTTCTTCATGCGGATCGAGTTTGCCAGGCTTGTTGAGGACCCTTTCAGGAATTCCAATCTTGCCGATATCGTGAAAGTAGCCCGAGTATTCCGCGATCAGCTGATCCTGCATGGAGAATCCAGCGACTTCAGCAAGCTGCCTCGCGGCCTTTCCGACGCGCTCGCAATGCGAAGCCGTATAAGGATCGTGAGCCCGAAGAGATTCCAGGAGAGTACGCGTGATCGCCTGAGTTGTCTTCGGTAGGAGAGTGACCATCTCATACCCTAACGGCAGATTTTGCCCGAAACTTTATTCCGCCCAGGACCGGGCCCGCACACGGGATTCTAACTGCCAAATCAATGACTTAGAGCGTTTTCGGAGGACCTGACCCAGCTCCTTGGGCAAGCTTCCCAAAAACTTCAGGGGATTGGAAGTCACCCAAGAATACTGTTCTTTCAACGCCTTACGTCGTGCTCCCGCATCTGGGCCGTATTCCGCCTGAACCCAGCTGGCAAACATGCCCGTCAGACACTCTCCTCCCCCAGCGAGATTCCCACTATCGAGAACGACGGCCTTTTTCCCCAAGCTCTCGACCTGCAAGGCGCCGAAGCTGGCAACCCGTCCCCTTGGGGAGCCTGCGCTCGGAGCGGCATCCGAAACTAGGATGATCCGATTTGTTGGATGGAGGCGCGTCACCCATTTCACCACGACCGGATGGACATGCAGCCGATCGGGAATCATCTGCACGTAGACACGAGAATCGCCCAAAGCTGCGCCAAGAACGCCGGGCTCGCGATGATGGAATTTCGAGGCATTCCAGGCATGAGTCACGGAGCTGATCCCAAGGTCAAATGCCTGCATGGCCTGCAGGTAATCCACTTCGGAATGGCCGATCGAGACCCGCACTTCGCGATCCCTGCACCAATTCACCACCCGTTTGAGCTCGTCGCGGGAATGGATCTCGGGAGCCAGGGTAATGACCTTGATCGTCTCACGGCTCAGGCGCCAAAGGCGATCCAGCTCCCTAAGAGTCGCTTTTCTGAAAACTGATCTGGAATGGACCCCTGCCGCCCCTGGCGCGATGAAGGGACCTTCGAGATGAATCCCGAGCGGCACAGCCCCTGGCCAGCTCCCCTCCCGAATCCACTCGCCAATGACCGCGACTCGCTCGATCAGACGATCTTCGGTCGAAGAAATCAGGGTCGGACAGAAGCCCACGACTCCCTCCCGGTTGAGCCCTTCGGACAATCGATCCAAATCCCTGCGTGTAGCTCCTAGCAAATCGATTCCGAACGCGCCATTGCACTGGAGGTCGATCAGCTTCTCCAGTTTCAGCGTACGAGAGGGTGACATGGGCGACCTTTTTCGCGGCTTCTTATTCGGCTGCATACTCAGGTTCCCCCCGAATCCGCAGATCCGAAAGAATCATGGCTTTTTGCCCCTCTCGATCCGGATCTGACGCGAGAAAAGCTGCTTCCCAGGCCCCCAGCCCGTCATCGCGAGCTCCAAGGCTCTCTTCGTCGCTTCGATATCCACGATCATGTAATTGTGGATGGAAGCGAAACCTTCCAACTGATTGGGATTGGGGTAGACGCTCCAGGTTTCAGGAAAGACCTTGGCATGGATCGCGCTCGTCGTCATTTCCACCGTTTCATAGCCTAATACCTCCCGGGGAACCCTCATCAGCTCAAGCAGGTGCCGATCGCCGGAGACAAAGACCACGGGTGCCGGGAGGCGTGACAATCGCTTCAGCACGTCTTTGAAGTTCTCGGGATGATCGTTCTCGAAGGACTCGAAAGGACCGTAGCCTCCGAAGAACTGCGTCCCATTGATGAGCCAGGTCGGCTGCGCTCGCTCGCCGAGGGTCTTGAACAGCCATCTCTCCTGCTCGACGCCCCACTCCTTGCCGCTTCTCAGCTTGGCCAGCCGTGCGGGATCCTTGGGCTGGGATGCGCCCTCCCCGAGCCTGGCGCTGGGATCCCGAAAGCTCCGATTGTCCATGAAGAAGAAACGTTGCCCAAAAGCCTTCAGCACCGAAGAGACGCCAGGGCCGCGCTCATAGACTCCCGGAATCGGCTTGAGAGGGAAAAACGCCTCGAAAATTGCCTGGCTCTCAGAAATACCCTCTAAGGTCTTGTCCCCGTCATCCTGCCCGAAATCATGGTCATCCCAAGTCGCCAGGACCGGTACCAGCTCTTCGGTATGGAAGACCTCGAGCAGCTCACGAGTCTGATGATAACGCTCCCAGATCGTGGCCGGAGAGGCAGGCCCCTTGTAAGGGCCGATATAACGATCCGCATAGACGTTATCCCCGATCATGAAAATGAGATCGGGCTTGTGGGCAAGGGCCTGCGTCCAAATCCGCTTCTGCTCTTCGACGTACGCGTCGTCCATGCAGGATGCGATTAGGACTCTCAGCTTTCGCCTGGTCGTATCGAGGGTCTTGAACTTTCGCTCTTCCAGGAGCTCGCCTTGGGGCGATTCCATCCTGAACCGGTACTCCACTCCCAGCCGGAGCCCGGAGAAATAGACCTGATCGACGGCCAAAGGGGTGCTTTCTCTCGCGATACGATGCGATTCGACCGGTTGAATTCGAGCCCCTGAGCCGGGATCGATCACTACGTAGACTGCACCCTTGTCCTTAGGAACCTGAATGGCGAACTGAGTGACCTCGGAGCTGCTCGCCCCCTGAATGATCGAATAGCCCGCGGGCGAACCAACCGGCGAAGGCGAGGACAAAGTCGCGCAGGACGAAAGAACCAAAGCCAAGGCAAGGCACCCGGGTCTCAACGTTCTGAGGCGATTCATTTTTGCCTTCTCCCTCTCTCGCGTGTCCTTTCGTACAGACTCCGCGCCCGTGACGAGAGCTGACAGGCGCTCCCCTCACGATAAACGACTCCAGGTGGGTTGCAAGCGTTTAGAAGGTCACGGAGGGCCGGCTCCGCCTACCCCCATCAATCCGGCGACGCAACTACCGAGTCCGCGAAAGCCTGTTCATTCAGAGGGCCGCCATTGATCAGCACGGAGAACACAAGACGCTCTCCCTTGGGCCGGCTGACGAACCCGACCAGAGCCGAAACGCCGCTCAAGGTCCCCGTCTTGGCCCGAAGCAACCCTTTCGCCTGTGAGGCCAGGAGCCTCGATCGCAGGGTCCCGTCCGCTCCCGCGATCGGAAGAGAAACCAGAAGCTCGGGGAAAACCCGGAAGTCTTCGCTCATCTTGCTCAGCATCGTGACAAAGTGCCTAGAGGAAAGGCGGTTGCCGTCGGTCAGCCCCGATCCGGAGACGATCTTCTCGTTCTCCTTCAGAACGACCCCGAACTCCTTGGCCTCTTCGTTCAATACGGCAAGCCCGGCGGGGGTCGTGCCCTGTTTGCCGGTGGACTGCTGTCCCAATGCCTTGACCAAAGCCTCGGCGATGAAGTTATTGGAGTACTTGTTCATCAGCAGCACGATCTCGCGCAATGGGGCGCTGTCGACTGAAGCCAGTTTCTCCGCAGTGGTAGGCAGGGGCTTCGGCGCGATCTTCGAGCAATCGGCCTTAACCTGAAACGACGCGAGCATCGAACAAAAGGTGTTTGAGAAGTAAAGAGGCGGATGATTGATGCTGAAGTACTTTCGCACTTCCCTTCCCTTCAGCGGAATCGAGCCCCGAACTTCGAACAGGTCCTGATGCTTTTTTTCGATCCTCGCGAAAACCAGCTTCTCGGTGGACCCCTCTCCCCCCGTCTTCAGGTGATTCTTCACCTGCGTGAATCCATTCTCAGGCTCGAGGGTAATCACCCCAGGTCGGTTCCTGGCGCTTCCGGGCCGGGCGAAAAGAGTGATGCTGTTGTAATTGAGATTGAGCGCGCTGACAGGGGCGTTATAGGCCCGCTGCGAGTCTTGGTCGATTCGATCCGCCGGGATCCACTCCTCGTCAAAAGCCGTCGCATCGTAATAGATGGAGCCGCTGATCGACTTTAACCCCTTGCGCCTGACCTCCGCCGCGAGGAGGTAAAGCTTCTCCGTGACCATGGAGG
>CAYNDM010000218.1:2091-5708 GCA_964395265.1 uncultured Bacteriovoracaceae bacterium | reverse complement strand
GATCTCCTCCCAACGATGGATCCGTCCGGTGTCCGTGGGCTTCTTGGCTCTCTTAGCTCTTGGAGGAATGCGGGCCGTTTTCAGGGGCCGGAAAAGAATCAGCCTGGATGGAAAGACGGTATTAATCACGGGGGGGTCTCGCGGGCTAGGTTTTATCCTGGCTAGGCAGCTCGCCCTCCAGGGCGCGCGGGTCGCGATCTGTGCCAGGAACGGAAAGGAACTTCGTCGCGCGAAAGAGAGGATCGAAGCGGAGGGGGGCGAGGTGATGTGCTGGGAATGCGACGTCAGCGACCGCTCCGCCGTGGATGAATGGGTCGGCAACGTGGTAGCCCGCTATGGAACTATCGACGTCGTCATCAACAACGCGAGCATCATCCAAGTGGGGCCGGTGGAAGTCATGAGCCCTCTGGATTTCATGGAGGCCATGGATGTGAAATTCTGGGGAACTTTCAATGTCACCCTGGCCGCGCTTCCTTGGATGAAGGGCCAGGATGGCGCGAGGATCGTCAATATCACCTCAATTGGTGCGGTCGCCGCGGTTCCGCATCTCCTTCCTTATACTTGCGCGAAATTCGCGGCTTTCGGGTTCTCACTGGGATTGCGGGCCGAGCTGGCGGAGTTGGGGATCCCCGTGGTGACGATCGTTCCCGGGCTGATGCGAACGGGTTCGTATAAGCACGCTCTTGTCAAGGGGAGGCAAAACCTCGAATACGCCTGGTTCAAGCACGGATCGGCTCTTCCCTTGATTTCGCAGGATGCTGAACGCGCTGCCGCGAGAATCATCCGTGCCTGCCGAAACGGGGAGGCGATGGTCACGCTTGGAGTTCCATACAAGCTTTTCCGGGTGATCGCGGCGGTGGTGCCGGGAATAGTCGCGGACCTGTTGGGTCTGGTCAATCGCGTTCTCCCTCAGCCGAGAGCGGAGCACCCGATCGAGCAGCGCTCCCAGCCTGGCTGGCGTCACGAGTCGTCCGCTTCGCAGACGGCGCTGGTCGCGCTGGGAGAAAAGGCCGCTCGCAAGTTCAATGAGGTCGCCTAATTTTCTGAAGTGCGATCCCTACGGCTACCTTTTTGGGGCGAAGTCATGCTAAACTTGTTTTTAGCTCTAGATGGGCTTGAGAGGAGGTGGTGGGATGGCAAGTACCAGTACCAGTCCCATGGCGGAGGTGACGAACCTCTAGTCGGAGCCGTAGATCCGGCCTGGTAGGCTCACCGCCGCCAGGGGACAAACGACTTTGGAGGACAGGGAGAAATCCCTGTCCTCTTTTTACTTTAGCCGGAGTCCAGCCATGAGAATCAAACCAAGCCCCGGTTGGATTGGACACAGGGGCGAAAGCTGATTTGGAGTAAATTTTTCAAGTATTCAACTCATGCTTCCGATGAGATCGGCATGAAAACGCGTCCATGGCCACTTGTGATTTTGGCGCTTATGCAGATTTTCGCGCCTGTTTTTAATTTGTTCTTGAGCGCATGGGTGATGCGCATCGATATCGGGAACTACCTTTCGCTGGTTTTGCGGAACAAGACTTGGCTCCAGTTGGCCGACATCTTCCTTCTGCTTCCCATCGCGGGTATCGCGATCTACAGCGTGAAGAAGTGGAGCTATCCTGTCTTCATCTCGATCATCGGCTGGACCATTTACTCGAACTACGAGGTCTGGAGGGCTCATCCGGACACCATGACTCTACCGGTTACCCTATTCACTTACGGAGCGAATCTGGCCATCGTGAGCTATTTTCTGATTCCGGCCGTTCGAGCCGCGTATTTCAATCCTCGACTTCGGTGGTGGGAGAACAAACCCCGCTATAAGGTGAACCTCGAGGGGATGATCAAAGGCGCTTTCGGCGAGACTCCGGCGGAGGTCGTGAATCTCTCTGAAGGAGGCGCGTTTGTCTCGACCTCCGCGGAGCTGCAGCCTGAGGACAAGGTCGACCTGCATTTTAACGTCTTTGATCGAGTTTTCGGGATCGAAGGCCGGGTCGTGTATCGCCTCGGCTCGCGCAATGCCTATGGAGTCCAGTTCATTTTGACGCCTGAGATTTACGCGAACCTGAAGCGGGTGACGCAAGGGCTGGAGCGGATGGGCGTTCAGCGTCAGCCTGAAAAGGTGCTTTTGTACCAAAGCCTCAGGGAATGGGCGAAGACTCTCGTCACGACCGGGAAAGGATTGGTCCCTGAGATCATGCAGCTTCAGGCCCAGACCGTGGCGGCTCCGAAGGCGGTCGAGTCGAAAGACAAGACGGAAAGCGAAGCCGCCGTGCATGAGGAGTCCAAGGCAGCGTAGAAAACGCCCAAGCGCAAGCCTCAAAAGCGAAGACGTCGCCTCGAAATCACCTCATTCGCGATCATTCATTTGAGATAATAGCGAATTCCTAGTCCGCCCTGGATGAAACCACTGGTGCTTGGGACGAGGCTCAGGCCAGGCACGATCTCCAGGAAAATCCCGAGCGTTGCCTGAAGAGGGGTCCATTCAAGGCCCAAAGGGACGCGAACTCCCAAGCCCACATCGGTATCCTTTCCGAAGGTCCCGTCCCTTCTGTTCTCGCGGGTGGAGATCACGAGAAGCCCGCCCACGCCTAGGTACGGATGGAGATCGCGAGCCGCGGCTCCGACATAGGACTGGTTGATTAGGTTGGGAAAGTGGAAGAGATAGTCCCCGTACAGAAGCATGTATCCGCCGAACGAGTAGGCGAGGCCCGCGTCCACCGCTTGCCGACTGTCTCGCCACCACTTGCCGGTGATTCCGGTGGGTTCGCCGAAGATCGCTCCGATGCCGAGCTCGCGCGGCAGTTGCGCGTTCGCGACCTGCGCGGCCATGATCAACGGGGAGAGAAGGGGTAACATTCTGCAGAAACTTTTGAGCATGGAAAAATTAGAGCATGGTTCAATCGGCGAGCCAAGTCCCGTTTCTTGCAAGGGTCCTCGGAAATGGTGAAGAGAGTCGCGCTGGTGACCGGGGCAAATCGTGGGATCGGATTCGAGGTCTGCAGGCAGCTGGTCCGTCGAGGGCTGCATGTCCTGATGGGTGTCAGGAACCAGGTGAAGGGCCAGGAGGCGCTGGAAAGGATCTCTCGGGAGGAACCAGGTGGGAGCGTCGAGCTCTGCCTGCTGGACGTCTCGAACGCCGGGAGTATCCGCGAGGCCTGTGAGCGCATTCGGGAGATACACCGGCGGCTGGACGTGCTGGTCAATAACGCGGGCATCATGATCGACGCGGGCGGTGAATGGGATTTCGCCCAAGCCAGCGTGCTGAAGGTCGACGCCCAGACTGTGCGCGATACCCTTGAGACGAATTTCTTCGGGCCTTATCTGCTTTGTCAGGAGCTCGTGCCCTTGATGACGGCGAACGGCTATGGGCGGATCGTCAATGTCTCCAGCGGGATGGGGCAGCTCAAGGACATGAACGGCGGTTGGCCCGGGTATCGGGTGTCGAAGGTAGCGCTGAACGCGTTGACGCGGATGTTGGCAAGTGAGCTTGAGGGGACAAATGTCCTGGTCAACTCGGCCAGCCCCGGCTGGGTCAAAACCGAAATGGGAGGCGAGGACGCCGAGCTGACCCCCGAACAGGGGGCGGATACACTGGTGTGGTTGGCGACTCTCGAAGACGGAGGCCCGAC
>CAYNDM010000218.1:0-2081 GCA_964395265.1 uncultured Bacteriovoracaceae bacterium | reverse complement strand
GGAGGGTTGTTCGAGGCCCGCGAACCGATGCCCTGGGGAGCTCCTCCTTCACTTGGCTTCGGCAGGCGCGCCGGATGCTTCCGGCCTGGCCCGGAGAGCCTGGATCCGCTCCAGGATCGGAGGGTGGCTGTAGTCGAGGAGCACTTTGAGTGGATGAGGGGTCAGGTGGGAGAGGTGGTCGACGCTCAGTTTTTTGAGGGCGCTGACGAGGACCTCGGGTTTCCCGTAGGTGGCTGACGCGAAGGCGTCGGCCTCGAACTCGAATTTCCGCGAGAGCGCGTTGATCGGGATCGACAGGAGACGCCCTGCCGGCCCGTAGAGGATGGCGGCGAAGATCAAGCTGCCGTAGGTCGAGACCTCTTCGACGCGAAACGCCCGAAAAAGCGCTTCATTCATCATCAATAGAGAAAGAGCGTAGAAAACGAGTCCGGTGGTCGCCATCGAGAGCAAGGTGAACTTGACGATGTGCTTCTTCTTGAAGTGCCCGATCTCGTGCGCGAGCACGGCCAGGATCTCCTCGCGGTTATGCTTGGAGAGGAGGGTATCGAAGAAGACCAGCCGTCGGAATCGGCCGAAGCCGCTGAAGAAGGCATTGGCCTTGGTGGAACGCTTGGAGCCGTCCATCGTGTAGATCCCGCTCAGTTCGAAGTCCTGCTGAAGAGCGTAGCGCTCGATTTGAGCTTTCAGCTCCGGATCCTCGATCGGCGTGAAGCGATTGAAGAGCGGCAGGATCAGCACCGGGGCGAGAAAGGTGACCAGCAACTGGAAAACCACGATCGCACCCCAGGAGTAAACCCAGGCCCATTGGCCTGCCGTCTCGAAGAAGGAGAAGACGGCGGCGAGAATCGGCGCTCCGAGCAGTGATCCAAGAAGAACACTCTTGAGCAGATCTCCGACGAAGGTGCGCGGGGTCGTGGTGTTGAACCCGTACTTCTGCTCGATTCCGAACGTCGGATAGATCGTGAACGGAAGCCCGAGCAGGGATTTGAGCGTCAGCAGGATCCCGGCGAAGAACAGGCCGGTCACCACTGAGCCCGCACTCAACCAGCCGCTCGCGGAACGGGCGGCCCGATCGACTTGGTCGAAGCCGCCTAAGAGGAGGAAAGCGATGAATGCGGCGGTGATGACCGTCTTTCTGGCGAGCTCGAGCCGCGTGCTCTCGCGCAAATAGGATTGCGATTTACGGTACTGCTCCGGATCGTACGAGTCGGCGAACTCCCGGGGAAGCTCGCATCGCGTGCTGCGGCAATTCAGCCAGTCGGCGGCGCTCTCGAGCAGGTACTCTCCGATGATCAGTGTCAGAACGAGGAGCAATAAGGGATCCATGCGTCGATCCTATCATTTCGTCCATGGAATGGTAGGGGCTAATGTCTCGCTAGCGGGGAGCGATCGGGCAAGGATCACCCTTTGCAAACGCATTAGGGAATGAATCCGAACTTCGATTCCGACGCATCCTGGTTTCTCGTCGCCAACCGTTCCATCGCCAAGATCTATCACTGCCCGGGGCTGGGAGGAGAGTATCGCCTCGTGGACGAGGTGCCTCATCCCGAGGGAAGGCTCAAGGAAGGCGAAATCAATTCGGATCGCCCAGGCAGATTCTCGAACCTGGCTCCGAACTCGGCTGAAAGGCATGCGACCAGTTCGCCTCAACCGGCCGAGGAGCGCGTGGCTGCCGATTTCGCCCGGGAATTGATCAGGCGGTTGGATCACTCCGCCGCTATGAACGAGTTCGATTGGCTTTTCCTGGTCGCGGAGCCATCATTCCTGGGGCATCTTCGGGCCGCTCTCACCACTCAACTCAAGAGAAGAGTCGCGGGCTCGCTCGACAGCGATTACACACACGCGTCGCACGATCGACTGACCCTGAAATTGGATGAGTTGATGCGTGAGCATGCCCGCAGAAAGCTGCGTTCGCGCGAGAGCGCGTAAATCCTGATTGACTTCGATGCGCCGCGGGGAAATGATCTATGAAAAAAATCGCGACGGTGGGTCGCTTGGAAGCGCGACGATCCGATTCTCGCAAAAGCTCGCAGCAACTTGGAAGCTGCGTCACAGTCAAGGAGGGCGATGATGTGTGGAGC
>CAYNDM010000217.1:0-5750 GCA_964395265.1 uncultured Bacteriovoracaceae bacterium | reverse complement strand
GAACCACTGGTCGGCCCGGAGCAGGAACGCGCGCATGGATCGTATACTCAGAGGCGCTCCCTTCCGAAAAAAGCAGCACATCCTCGATGTCGACCGCGTATGGGAGAGCAGGAGCTGGCGTAACCTCCGGGGCCTCCCGCGAGAACTGTACCCCTTCTGGATAGGGATTCTGGCATCCGGCCAATACGATCGCCGCCAATAGGATAGCGAATGAACTTTTCATTGAATTCCCCTCCCCCTTTACGTGCTCCTGACCGGTCTCAGCAGGAACGGATACTCAACTTTCACTTTGGTCCCGCCAAGAGGTTTCGGAAACTGCCAAGTCTTCATTTTGGATGCGATACAGCCTTCGACCGATGCATCGCCCAGAGTCGATCGCCCGATACGGGAGCTCAACACCTCGCCGGAGCCGCCGATTTCGAAGTGAGCGTTCACCACTCCGGTCAACCCGGCGTTGCGCCGAAGCCCCGCCTCATAACAGGCTCGGACCTGGCTGAGATACTTGGCGATGGTCGCCTGAACAACGGAACGATCCAACCCGCCTTCGAGAACCAGCTCATCGGAGAGCGCCAATGACGAAACCCGCTTCGCCGCACCGGAGGCAATCATCGCGTCGCCGTATCCGCCGGCGCCTCCGCCAGCACCTTTGGTCCCGATTCCGCCAAGACCCGCCACTCCGGTATTTCCAACCGTGGTTTTCTTCAGGCCCTTGCCCAGACCCACGAGAAGCTCTCCACCCGAGCCCTCTTTTCCTCCTGGGCCTGCCCCAGGAGAAGCGTCCCGGATCTGCGTCGGCACTCCACCGACCGCCTTCTTCAAATCTTTCCGACCCAGAAGCCCCAGGAATCCCAGCTCTTGATTAACCGCCTGGCGAACCTTTTTCTCCTGCGAAGGAGAATCCGCCAGCTTTTCCACCCCACTCAAGATCTTGGGCGGAGGTACCCGGACTGCTTCTTTGAGCTCGATCACTTGAACGGCGACAGGCTCTTCGCGCTCGACTACGGGCTCGCTTGGCATTTGCCTTCCGAGGGTATTTAAAAGCACGCTCATCAGGACGGCGGAAGTCGCCACCAAGACCCTGCCACGCTTTTGTTCCTGATCGACTGGGCTCGCCACTTCAGGTGGAAGTGGCGCGTTTGTCAGGACGAAGCTCCCGAAATCGGTGTTCAAACTCCAGCCGCCTGCCTCCCGAGGAGCGGCTTCGCACCCGAAGAGCGGACGAATCACCGGGCTTCCGTTCTGTGACTGGATCTCGAACTGGCATCGCCAATCCAGGTTCTTTTCAGCTTTCAACCCGTGTCTTTTTCTGATCAACGCCCTAGCCCGCGCCGCGGCTTCGGTGATGAAACCGTATCGGCGATCAAAGCCGATCACTCCCTGCGCCACTTCTGGAAAAGCTCGCAGCAACTTGCCTGAAGAATCCGCAATCGCGATCATTGGACCTCCTCAGCGTAATCCGAGGCGATTCGATCCACGAAGTTCTCCCGCAACCTGACAAGCCCGTCTCCACCTTCGACCACTGCGCCAGTAACGATAGTCGCCTCGGGCCTCTCCGCCTGGCCTTGAATCACCAGCTCATCGAATTGAATGTCCTTGCCCTTCTTGTATCTCACCTTGGCCGGCGCGTTGGCGCGCGCGCCAGTAGAGCTCTCAGGCGCCTCGACTTCGGCCCGTCCGACATGAGGACTGAGCAGAACCGGCGTCGCGAGCATGCTCACTAAGGCCAATACGCTGAGTTTATTCATGAGACCTCTCCTTCAGCTCAAGAATTCTTCCTTCAAAGTACGAAGCCAATCGATGTTGTCCGTGATCAGCGTAGCGCTGCTTGAGGCTTTGGAGATGCGCCACATTCCATGGGTCGGAGCGAAGCTGCGCCAGATCTGCCTCCAACGCCTGCTGGTTCAAGGCCTTGAGCTCTTGTGCCGGACTGAAAGGCTGAAGAGGAATGGAAACGGAATCGTCTCCGCCCAGCCTGCGCTCCCACTGCATGCGCTCGGCGTCCTCACTCAGCTGAGCGATCTGTTCTCGCGCGAGCCGGTCATAGTCCTTGCCCGCGGTCTGAAACGGACTGGCCATTTCAACCAGAGAGGCCTGGATCTGTTCCAGCGCCTCAGCGGTCAAGCCTTCAGGAAGTGGCGTATCCAGGATCTCCTTGCCCAGATCCGACAATGCCCGCTGAAGTTTCTCCAATAAAGCGATCCGAGTCCTGAGATCCGCGCCTTCGAGATAGGACTTCACGAAGCGCTCGAGTTCCTGGACGAGGCGAATCCTCTTTTGAAACTTCTCCCGGCTTCGTGATCCGTAAAAACCCGCTTTACGCTGGGATTCGTCGAGAGCCGCGGCCCGCTCGAGCACCATGCGAGACCATGCGGGTCCCAGTGCGATCTTCGAATCCATGAGCCACTTTCGCGTCAGCTTCGTTCCCTGGCCCGCCAATTCGAGCTCGTGCGCGATCTGCCCTCGCTTCTGCTCGCTCCAAGGCAAGGACAGGGTGCTTTCTTCAGAAAGCAACTGCGCATCCCGCAAGGTCTGGAAAACCAGTTCCTCCGAAGGTTGGATGGACTTCCCTTTCTTGAGTCCCTTAACCAAGCCCCTCAACCAGCGGTCGCGATCCACCGACAACCCGGCCAACTCGTAGAGAAGCGCGATCTTGATCGCGACCTCCGGAGTCCATCTCGACGACGCAATCGGATGAAGGCCTTCGAGAGTCCGCGCCGCCTCCGCGAAGTATCCCCCATTCTCGTACTCATTCGCCAAATCGGTTTTCGCGTCCGTCAAGCGAAGCACTTCAATCAGGGTTTTCTGATCCTTCAGCTGGACCGCGATGACCTTGGCGTTGTCGCAGGACTTGGGCAAAAGCTTTTGTTGCGAGCAGAACCCTGCGAATATCGTGAGCGCGGAAGGCGTCGCCCCTTCTCGCACGGCCGATTCGAACTTGGCTTCGTCGAGCGCCCGCGCCATGTCCGAAAGCTCTTTCTTGAGGTTCGAATCCGCCTGAAGGCGCGGATGGTTCAACCAGGTCAGAGCCTGCTCCTCGAATCGGGCGTAATCTTTGAGCATGGCCAGAATATCGAGTGCGAGGTTTTGACTGAGCAGGGCCCAGCGATCCGGTTGACCCTCTTCGACACGCGCCAGCTTCTGAAAGCCCGCCAACGCAGCCTCGTACTCCTTGAGCTCGTATTGAGCACGAGCCAGGATATACTCGGCTTCGCGTCGCTTTTCCTTGTCTTGGCGAGCCAGGCCGAGCGCAGCAGCCTCTTCTTTCACCACATCCAGGCGCTTGTCTTTTTGGGCAGACGCAAGGCGGATCTCTCGAAGGACAATCTGCTGCTCAGTGGTCAGCCCCAGGCTCGATGAGCGAAGCCAATCGGCAATCTGCGCTTCCTTCTTTTGAGGATCCGTTTCTGCCGCGATCCAGCCCTCGATCAACTTGAACTTCTGAGGGTGCGTCGGAAAAAGCGCCAAATACAACAGGGCGACCGCCTGGAAGTTCCCTACTTTTTCCCGATCGCTGATTCTCTCGCCGTCCAATTGAACGGCGAGGCGCCTGAGCAGCGTCTCTGATTTCAGGCGCTGATCATCGGATGCCGCCGGCGCAAGCTTGGCATGGGAGTCGCTCAGGTCTCGCAACTGGTCGCCGAATCGTTCCCAGTCTCTCTGGCCATAGTACTCCTCGAGCAACCTGACTTTGAGGTCGAGCCGCGGGGTTCGCGAGTCGATCAGCTCAATGACACGAATACCGGCGACTTTGTTCCCATTCGAGAAAAAGCCGTTGCCCAGTTGTTCAATCAGTTCGGGCCGATTGGATCGCGCGGCGATCTCATCGACCGCGGCTAACGCAGCCGCGCCATCCGAGGCCTCTGCCGCATAAAACACGATCAGGTCACGCAACGAATCCTCGCGGATCTGACCACCACCATCATAGAGCGACGACTTCATCATCGCGATGGCTGCCGGCATTCGCTCTTGGTTTCGCAGGAGCCAGGCTAGCCTGAAACGGATGTACGAACAGAGATCGCCTGCCTGGCATTCGGAAATGGCTTGCTCGTAATATTTCTCAGCGTCTGCTAGTGCTCGCGGGGTCCCTTCAGACTCGCTGATTTCTCCCAGCCGGAGCACCGCTTCGGAGCGGATCTTTGGCAAGTGGGTCTGTTCAGCCAGCCGCTGCCAGTAAGGCTTGGCCTCCGAAACTTCGCCGCGATCCTGCAGCAACCTGGCGATCTGAAACTCCAGCTTGGTCTTCTGCTGAGGCTGCTTAGACTGAGCCAGTTGCTCACGATAGAGCTTCAGGGCATTTGACTGGAATTTGGAAGCCTGCTTTCTGAACTCCGCCGCCCCAGGCGCCGCCGGATCGAGATCCGCTTTTCTCGTCGCTTCTTTCGCTTCGAAGAAGTAGAGGTCCGCCAGCCTGAGGCTGATCTCCGACCGGGATCGGTCATTGGGCCCGAGAGAAGCCTTCAAGTTCTCGAGCTCTCGAATCAGCGCAGGATCGGCTTTCGCAACGCAAACAGCAAAAAGCCCGACAATAAGAAGAAGCGCGCGACTCGAATGCAAGGAAGCGTTCATCTCAGGCTCCTCCGCCTATCACTGCCAGAAGAATGGACCCGTAATTTTCGGTAGGCAGCATGGCCATGAGCTGCGAAATGGTCGTACTAGCCACTTCGCGATCTGCCTGAAGATTGATTTTGCCAGGAAACGCCTCATTGGGATGGGCCACTTGCCATTGCGCGCGGAGCGCTGCCAGCTGCTTCAAAAGCTCGTCAGGTTTGCGAAGAATCTGATCGACGCTTCCGATCTTCTTGTGATCCAGATAAAGGTTCTCCCGATCGATCGCCAGAATCGGGGCGTCTTCGGCGCTCAATCCCGTTCTTGCTTCAGGCAGCTCAACGCCCTTGGAGATCAGGATCTCCGGAGAAGTCGAAAAACTCTGAAGGAGGAAAATCACCAGCAACGCGAACATATCGACCATGGAGGTCAGCATGAGCGCGGCCAGAATCACCCGTCGGCCTTTGTTCTTTTTATGGACCCTGGCCACCAGATGGCGATTAAAGGTCACCGGCTTAAGCGTTTGGCTTCCCAACATTTCAGCCTCCTACCGGAACGACGCCCAGGTTGACGATCCGATGCTTACGGAGCACATCCATGACTCCGATCAGATCTCCGTAGGAGACCCCAGCCTTGGGCGTAACCCTGGCCGACGCCACCGCATGCCCCAACCCCTCGTGCGTATTGGACTGAGCTTCCGCTCCCAACACCAGGCCTGGCAAGCCAACCTCGAGGCGATCCCTCAATTCAGCCACAGTAGTGCCCTGAAAAAGGTTCGATCTCACGACTCGCCCGCCCTTCTTGAGCTGCGCTTGCAGACCGGTAGGACTGGTGAAGCTCAAGCTGAGCTCCATACCGCTCTCATTGGACTGAGCTTCGGTTCCCTGGGCCTGTTTCACCTCCATGCTGCCAACCTGGATCCAGACTGCTGTCATCAGCAGAAAGCAGATACAGACCGACAAAAGATCGATGAAGGGAACAAGATTGATGTCCGCATCCAGGCTTTTCTTGCCTGATGATCCCGATGGTAAATTCGCTCCGCCGGCCATGGCTTACCTCACATGCTGAGGCTGGGCTCAGGAGCAACCGGACGTTTAGTAGCGTTCGTATGATTGCGCCGCAATTCGCCGGTCGCGAACTCGGGTTCGGTCATGAACAAGAGATCGTTATAGATCTCAGTGGTCGTCGCCGTCAGATCCGAGACC
>CAYNDM010000216.1:608-5753 GCA_964395265.1 uncultured Bacteriovoracaceae bacterium | reverse complement strand
GTTCGGAGCCCAGTTTTCGTTGGATTTCGGTCTGATCACCGGCGCTACCGAGATCGGCTTGAACTCAGGTGATGTGAATAGCGTTTCCGCCGTTTCGTTTTTCGTCGGCGGATATTACAAGCTGGCGCCCAGGATGAGTTTCCGGGCCGGAGTCGATGTCACAGCGCATGGCGCTGATTTTTCGAATGGAGCATCGGCCAGCAACAAGGTCATCTCTTTCGTTCCATCCATCGTCTATTACTTCTGATGAGGCCTTGCCTGCCATCAGAAATCTCAATATGAGTGAGGCATGCCTTCTCGCATGATCGCGGCCCGCCGCATCGATGAGCTCATCAACCTGATTCATCACCACGACTATCGTTATTACGTGCTGGATGATCCCGAGATCTCGGATGCTGCCTACGATGCGTTGATGCGGGAGCTTCAGGCGTTGGAAAAGGAGCATCCGGATCTGGTTCGCCAGGATTCGCCCACCCAGCGCGTGGGAGGGAAGGCGGCGAGCAAGTTCGCGAAGGTCATCCATCGCGTACCGATGCTTTCGCTGGCGAACGCGCTGAGCGAGGAGGAGTTCAGGGAATTCGACCAAAGGATTCATCGGCTGCTGGATCTTCCTGAAAACAAGAAGGTGGAGTATTTCTCCGAGCTCAAGTTCGACGGGCTATCCATCAATCTGACTTACGAAGACGGTAGGTTGGTCTGCGCCGGAACGCGGGGCGACGGCGTCGAAGGCGAGGACGTGACTCAGAACGTTCGGACAATCCGTTCGATCCCTATCAGACTCAATGACCCGAACCCTCCCAAGCTCATTGAGATTCGCGGCGAGGTGGTGCTTCCGATCCGGGATTTCGAGCGACTCAACGAGGAGCAGGCCAAAAAGGGGCAGAAGCTGTTCGCGAATCCCAGGAACGCGGCCGCGGGATCACTCAGGCAGCTGGATCCTCGAGTCACGGCCACCCGACCGTTGACGGCTTTCTTCTATGGGCTGGGTCATCACGAAGGCATCAAGTTCAAGACGATCTCGGAATATGAGGATTGCCTGGAGAGCTGGGGATTTCGCGTCGGAAAGCTTCGGACGGTCTGCCACGGCCCCGAAGAGGTTCTCGGTTTTTACCGCAAGATCGAGAGCGAGCGTGAACGCCTTCCGTTTGAGATCGATGGCGTCGTAGTGAAGCTCAATCGCTTCGAAGAGGTCGATCGCGCGGGCTACGTCTCTCGAAGCCCTCGCGGAATGATCGCGTTCAAGTACCCGCCCAGGCAGGAGACCACGATGATCGAGGACATCGTGGTGCAGGTCGGACGAACGGGGGCGCTCACGCCTGTCGCGATCGTGACTCCGGTCAGGCTTGGTGGGGCGACGGTGAGACGCGCAACCCTGCACAATCAGGATGAGATCGATCGCAAGGATATCCGCATCGGCGATCGCGTGCTCATTCAGCGTGCTGGCGACGTCATTCCCGAGGTGGTGCAGGTGATTACGGACGTGCGGACGGGCAAGGAGAAGAAATTCAAGCTTCCCGACCACTGCCCGGTTTGCGGATCGCCTGTGGAGCGCAAGCCCGGCGAGGCGGTGGTTCGCTGTACGTCGCGAAACTGCGTCGCTCAGCTCAAGGAGCGGCTCCGGCACTTCGTGAGCAAGGACGCGCTCGATATCGAGGGAATGGGCGAAAAGCTTGTCGAGCTCTTCGTAGACGAGGGGCTGATCAATGCGTACGCCGATATTTTCAGGATCAAAGCCGAGGATTTCGCCGATATGGAAGGCTTTGGAGAGAAGTCGGTCAGCAACCTTCTGAACGCGATCGAAAAAGCGCGCAAGCCGGAACTCTATCGCCTGATCTATGGCCTGGGTATCCGTCATGTTGGAGAGCGGACCGCGAAGATCCTGGCCAATCACTATGGTGACTTTCACGCGCTCCTCAAGGCTTCGCAAACGGAGTTTGAGGAAATTCATGAAATCGGACCGGAAGTCGCGCGAAGCCTTCACGAATATTTCTCGGATCCAGAGAATCGCGCGGATCTGAAGGAACTATTGAAGGAGGTGACTCCTCAAGCTCCGAAGCGCGGGGCCGGAGCGGGAAAGCTTGCTGGGAAGACAGTGGTTCTCACCGGAACACTTCCTACGCTTTCGCGATCGGATGCCACTCGCATGATCGAGGATCATGGCGGACGGGTGTCTTCGAGCGTTTCGAAGAAAACAGATTTCGTCGTGGCCGGAGAGGCGGCAGGCAGCAAGCTCGATAAAGCTCAAGAACTCGGGATCCGGATACTGGACGAAGAGCAGCTACTGCGAATGCTGCGATGAGCCATTCATCTGAGGCAAGCTACTTTTCTACTGTGAGCCGCGCAGCCGTGGTGAGTTGCGTACAGCCATGATCAGCTTGATCAGGCCTAACCCGATTTGCGCTGCGGCCGCTTGATCTTCCCGTTTTCCAGCGCCTTGAGCTGACGATCCCACTTTTCCTTATGGAGATTGTAGCTGGCATTCACGCTTCCCCACTTGAAATTGACCGTAGGGGTGTACTTCGGAGCACGAGACAGCGTCAGCATCATGCGATCCAATACACGCCTTTTCTCCGACGGAGGAGTGTTGATCGCGCCTGACAGATACTGGTTGTAGAGGGCGTTGACGTGCTCGATGAGTTTTTGCGCCTCCTCCATGCCGTCAACGAGCGTGTGAGATTCCTCAGGTTTCTTTGTGGTCTCAGGGCGGATGGATTCTTGCGCGTCCCGTTCGTCTTCCCGTTCGCGAAATCGCTTCCATGGATCTTCAGCCATAGAAAAAAGCATAACATGCGGGATCGGCTATGTGATAAATCGCTCTTCTAATGAAGGTCAAAACACGATTCGTCTGTCAAAATTGTGACCATATCAGCCCAAAATGGCTAGGCCGCTGCCCAGGATGCGGCGAATGGAACTCTCTCGTCGAAGAGAGGTCGACTGGCAGCTCGGCGGGCCCCGCGGTCATGGCTGAAGGGAGCCTGGCCGCTCTCCGTGAAGAATTTCGCCAGGGCGCTTTTGACGCCGCGGGGATGCATGGCCCGCTGATCACCGGAAGCGTCCAGCCTTGGGTGAGCCTCGATCCGGCCGATGAGGGGACTTCTGACGAGGCGTCACCTCGGCATCTCCGCCGCATCATGACCGGCATCTCAGAGCTGGATCGCGTACGGGGTGGGGGGATGGTCCCAGACAGCTTCATGCTCTTGGGGGGCGACCCGGGAATCGGGAAAAGCACGCTTCTGCTCCAGATGGCCAAAGGGCTGATCGTGACCAATTCCGAGCTCCGGCTTCTGTATGTCAGCGGCGAGGAGTCGATCGATCAGATCCGAAGTCGCGGCAGGCGGCTCGGTATCCAGGGCAAGGGCCGCGTTTTTCTCGCTGCGGAAACGCAGCTTGAACGGGTTTTCGCGACGGTGAAGGAACTCAAGCCGGATGTCCTGGTGATGGACTCGCTTCAGACTTTTTCGAGTGGATTCGTGCAGTCGGCCCCAGGAAGCGTTTCGCAGCTGCGTGAGGTCTCCGCTCGCCTGATGGCGCTGGCCAAGACGGCGGGCATCGCAGTCTGGCTGGTGGGTCATGTGACGAAAGAGGGAAGCATCGCGGGCCCGAAAGTGGTCGAGCATATGGTCGACACGGTTCTTTACTTCGAGGGCGACAGCGGGCAGAGCTATCGGTTGCTGAGAACCGTGAAGAACCGTTTCGGCAGTACCCGCGAGCTCGGCGTTTTCGAGATGGAGGGTGAGGGTCTGCGAGAAGTCGCCAATCCTTCCTCGCTTTTCCTGAGCGAGCGCAAGGAACCCGTGCAAGGCACGGCGATTGCCGCTTCTTTGGAGGGGTCTCGCCCGTTTCTCGTCGAGCTTCAGGCATTGGTCGCGCCTAGCGGACTCGCGGTGCCCCGCCGGACCTCGGTCGGGATGGACGGCTCGCGAATCGCTCTGATCGCAGCGATCCTCGAGAGACATATGGGGCTCTCGCTCGCGCAGCGGGACTTATTCTTCAATGTGGCTGGAGGGCTCAGGCTTTCGGAGCCAGCGTGCGATCTAGCCGCTGCAGCCGCGATCTGGTCCAGCGCCGAGGACCACGCTTTTCCGAGCGAATGGGTTTTCGTAGGGGAACTCGGGCTGACGGGCGAAGTGCGCCGCGTTTCCCAGATGGAGACGCGAATCAACGAAGCCAAGAAGCTGGGATTCAAGACGGTCGTGGTTCCGCAAAACGGCACGAAACCGGCTCTGGAGAAAATCTCCGGAATTCGAGTGCTGACTTTGGGGAAAATCAGCGAGCTCCCCAGGATCCTCCGCTAACGAGGACTTTTGGCGGGCTGATACATGGCTCGCGCCACGGCTAGGTGCCAACGCGCAAGCGCCTCGCTTCTCTGAGTATCCGTGAACTGCGGCTCGAAGGCGCGGTCCTGCTTCCATGTTCTTTCGATGTCGCCGAAGTCGGTCCACAACCCGGCGCCCAGGCCTGCGGCGAAGACCGCTCCCAGGCTGGTCGTCTCAAGGTACATGGGCCTTTTGAGCGTGATGCCGAGAATGTCCGCTTGGATCTGCATGAGCAGGTTATTCGCTGAAGCCCCTCCGTCGACGTTCAGGCTCGAAACCGGTTTGCCCAGATCCTTTTGCATCGCGATCAGGATATCCGCGTTCTGGCAGGCAATGCCTTCGAGAACGGCGCGCGCCATGTGCGCTTGAGTGGTTCCGCGCGTGATGCCCGTGAACATACCTCTCGCATTCGGATCCCAATAAGGAGCGCCCAAGCCCGTCAACGCGGGAACGAACACCACTCCGTCCGTATCGGGAACCGAGCTTGCGAGCGATTCGATGTCGGAAGACTGGCGGATCATTTTCATTCCGTCGCGTGCCCATTGAACAGCCGCTCCAGCGACGAAGGAACTTCCTTCGAGCGCGTAGGTGTAGTCGTCCTTGCCTCTGGACCACGCGATGGTGCTGACCAGGCGATGTCGGCTTCTCACGGGCTTACGTCCCGTGTTGAGCAGCATGAAGGTCCCGGTCCCGTACGTGCATTTGGCGTTTCCTTCATGCACGCAAGCTTGCCCCATCAGCGCGCTTTGCTGGTCTCCCAGTACGCCCGTGATGGGAATGCCGTCAGGAAGCCCTGGGCAGTTCCGGGTCAATCCGAAGATGCCGGTCG
>CAYNDM010000216.1:0-598 GCA_964395265.1 uncultured Bacteriovoracaceae bacterium | reverse complement strand
ACATCTGGCCAGATATCCATCGGTACCCCCAGCGCCGTGCAGAGGTCCTGGTCCCATCTGTGCTTGGTTAGATTGAAACAAAGCGTGCGGGAGGCGTTGCTCGGTTCAGTCACGTGAACCGCCGCGCCGGTCATCTTGGCGATGACGAAGCTGTCGATCGTTCCCGCCGCGAGTCGACCTTCCTTGTGAGCGTTCCTGACCACGTCCCAGTTTTTGAGCGCCCAGGCCACCTTCGTCCCCGAAAAGTAAGGATCCAGGAGGAGACCCGTGTTCTCCTGGAAGAAAGGCTCGGTCCCTCGGGACCGTAGCTGCTCGCAAATCTCCGCCGTGCGCCGGTCCTGCCAGACGATCGCGCGAGCGATGGGATCGGCGGATTTCCTGTCCCAGAAGCAGATCGTCTCGCGCTGATTGGTGATCCCGATCGCGGCAATGCGCTTTGGGTCCACATGTTTGGTGACCTCGCGAATGGTCTGCTGGATGGTGGCCCAGATGTCGTCCAAATCGTGTTCCACCCAACCTGGCTTCGGGAAGTGCTGATCGAAATCCACCGAAGCTTCGGCCACGCGATTGAGCTCGCGGTCCATGAGTAACGCGGTCG
>CAYNDM010000215.1:408-5784 GCA_964395265.1 uncultured Bacteriovoracaceae bacterium | reverse complement strand
CATCACTTCTCCGGACGAAATGATCAAAAAAGGCGCGAGCTTCGGCAAAGCCCCCAAACAGCTGAGCCTGGAGACCGTTCGAACGTTCAAGGCCGATTCCGAGGCGGCGGGGTTCAAGCTCTAAGAACCTGATTATTGGGACGTTCTTTACTTGACTAAATGCGTCATTCATGGTTTTTTCGGCGTCTCATGTTGAATCGCCGCCATTTCTTTTCATTGCTCTGCCTTGCGCAGCTCTCCGCAGGGGTGGGGATCGGTTGTGCTCCGAAGAACGAGGTCGAATGCGGCCCCGAGGATCAGCGCGGCTCGTACATGGCTCCGATCGCAGCGGTCGCTGAGAGGCGGACGGTCACAGTCCGGATCGATCGGGATTTCACCCCTTCTCAGCAACAGGATCTGGCCGCGGCCATCGAAGAATGGAACCGTTTTTCGCAGAAGAATTTGGGCTATCGGTTCTTCAATGTCGGATTCAAGCAGGTTTCGGGCGCCGAACGAGTCGAAGCGGTGGGAAGCATCTGCGGAGGATCCTCGAGCGCCGACTTCGATATCTTGGCGGAGAGCTCGCAGGAACGATGGGCAGCCCTGAAGCAGCCTTCGACAGTGACTTCGATCACTCATCGATGTTACTTGGGAGACGAGCTGTCGAGGCAGGTGATTCTCATCAATACCCACCCCGGCGCGACCCCGACTCACCAGTACAAAGAGTTTGCTCTGCATGAGTTGGGTCATGCTCTCGGCCTGGACCATAGCTGCCAGGAAGGGGAGGGGTCGGCCAATTGGGTCGGCTGCACCAAGATCGATAAGTCCCATCCCTATTACATCGCCGTGATGTACCCCGTGGTTTTTGACGCAAGACTCAGATCCCGCACCCTGGATTTGCGCGAGCTGCTCCAGCTGAACGATCGTGAACGCGCGAAATGCAGGTACTCCGATGAGTGAGATGGCGGGAATGATTCTCGTGATGGCGACTGCCGCTTTCGGCATCGGGTTTCTTCACTCGATCCTGGCACCAGCGCATTGGCTTCCCATCATCCTGATCTCGAAATCCAGGAACTGGTCCTTGGGGCGCGCCACGATTGGAGCGCTGGTGGCCTCTTCCGGACATGTCTTGCTCTCGGTGCTGCTCGGTGCGGCGGGCATTCTTCTGGGAGTCGAGTTCCTCGAGCGTTACGAGGAGCGGGTCGAGCAGTGGGGCGGAATCGGCCTGATCGCGTTCGGGCTGATCTACGCGTCTTTTTCGTTTATTCGGCATAAGCGCTGCGTCGGGCACTCCCATCACGGACCCGAGCCGCGCGGAGCACGTGCGCCGTTTTTGTTTTTGCTTTCGCTTGGGTTTTCGCCATGCATCGCCGCAGTGCCGGTTTTCGTAGCGGCCTCGAGTCGAGGGCTGTTCCCGGTCGCGCTGACCATGCTGGGGTTCTCTCTCGGCGTGATCACTGCGCTGGCGGGCGCGACGTGGATCGGATCGTTGGGCGTCATGAAGCTCGATCACCCCGTGCTTGAGCACTACGGCGAATCGATCTCGGGCCTCGCGGTGGCGATCTTGGGTGCGGTGTTTCTTCTCCTTCCGCACGCTCATTGACCTGCCCCCGCTGATCGCAAAACTTGACCTCCCGGGCGAGTCGGCTTACGCAAATAAGGATGGAATCGACGCCGGCGCTTTGGAATCTCATTGGCCTTTCGGCCCTGACTGGAGCAGTTCACGTCGTATTGCCAGATCACTGGATGCCTGCAGCGATCGTGGCTTGCCAAAGGGGATGGGGGGTTCGGAAGACCTCGCTCTTCGCGGGCGCGATCTTGGGCCCCCATGTGCTTTTGGGCGCTCTCATCTACTTCGGCTTCGAGCCGTTTCTGTCTCGACTGCGGGCAGAGGGCCTGCTGCTTTTCTCGTTGGCGCTCGTCGTTTTTTCGCTGGTTGTCCGGTGGATTCGCTTCAAAAGGGTGGATGAGGTCCTGAGGGCCGGCCCGCTGAGCATCTGGGGATTGTTCGCGGTATTCTCCCTCTTGGGACCCTGCGAGTGGATCATCCCGATTCTCATCCAGGCGGGACATCTTCATGCGGGCTATCTGACGGTCGTCGTGGCTTTTCTTCTGGGAACGTGGAGCGGCGGTGTGGCTCTGGCGCTCTTGGGAAGGGCGCTCTGGGGCCGCCCCTTCTGGTTGCCCTGGGGAATGGGACTCGCGACTCGAAGCAGACCCGTCGCGCCCGTGCTGGCTTTCATCGCGATGGGCATCGGAGCCCTGCTTCGCCTCAGGCACTGATTCCGGGGCCGGATCGCGAGCCAGACGCCCCGCCTATAGCGCTTCGAGCCACTTGACAGCCGAGGCCCGATACCCACATATGACGCTATAGACTTACGGAGTTAGATTCCATGCCTTTGTACGAATACGAATGCGCATCCTGCAAAAAAGTCCACGAGATCATGCAGAAGTTTTCTGATCCTGTTCTGACGGAGTGTTTGGAATGCAAGGGCCCGATGAAGAAGCTGATGAGTCTCAGCTCCTTTTCCCTGAAAGGGAGTGGTTGGTACACGACCGACTACAAGCGGGCTGGGTCCAAAGGCTCCAGCTCGGAATCAGGGAGTGCTTCTGATTCCTCGCGATCTCCCGACTCCGCGGGTTCTTCTTCTGGCTCGACTTCACCGGCCACGAAATAGCCAAGGTCACCGAAAACATTTCCGAAGCGGCGTCACCTGGCGCGGGACCTTGTTGCAGTTTGCAAAAACCTCGCGATCGCTCGTCGAAGAAATCCCAACGAGTTTGGATATTGCCATGTGTCGTTCTTCCGTCGCCCGCTTCTTGCAAAAGGACGCTGTGCTTCGGCTCCACGTAGCGTGGGCTTGAAGCCATCGGTGCGTTCAATCGCGCTCTATCCGCTCTTCCTAACCTAAGGAGTAGAAGACTATGGCGTCCAGTCATCGACCACTCAATATATCGTCAGCAGAAGGAAAGCTCGCCGTGCTCACGCCAGGAATGGGCGCGGTCGCCACGACGTTTTTCGCGGGAGTCGAAGCGATCAAGCGCGGAATGGCGAAACCGATCGGTTCTTACACCCAGATGGGGAAGGTCCGCCTGGGCAAGAGGACCGAAAACCGCTTCAAGTCGGTGAACGAGCTGGTTCCCCTGGCTGCGCTAGACAACTTGGTCTTCGGAGGCTGGGATCTCTTCCCTGAGAACGCGTACGAGTCGGCGAGGCATGCGAAGGTGCTCGAAAGAGATCTTCTGGAGCAATTGAGGGAGCCGCTGTCCTGGATCCAGCCCATGCCCGCGGTTTTCGACCGCAGCTTCGTGAAGCGCCTGGATGGCCCGAACGTGAAGACAGGAAAGAACAAGATGGAGCTCGCCGAGCAGCTCCGCTCCGACATTCGCACCTTCATGAAGAACAACGGCTGCGATCGCGCCGTGATGGTTTGGTGCGCGTCGACCGAAGTCTACACCCCTCCGACCGAAGTCCATCGATCCCTCAAAGCCTTCGAAGAAGGCTTGATGAGCAACGACCCGGCGATCTCCCCGTCGCAGATCTATGCTTATGCTGCCCTCAAAGAGCGCGTTCCCTACGCCAACGGATCGCCCAATCTCTCCGTCGAGATGCCGTGCATGCAGGAGCTGTCGCTTGAAACGGGGACGCCGATGTGCGGCTCGGACTTCAAGACCGGCCAGACCTTGATGAAGACGGTCCTCGCTCCCGGGCTTCGTAACCGGCAGCTCGGCGTCGCCGGCTGGTATAGCACCAATATCCTGGGCAATCGCGACGGCGAGGTGCTCGATGATCCTGGTTCGTTCAAGTCGAAGGAAGTCTCCAAGACCGGCGTGCTCACCGATATCCTCTCGAAGGATCGCTATCCGGATCTGTACGGGGACATCTCGCATGTAGTCAGGATCAACTATTATCCTCCTCGCGGGGACAACAAGGAAGGTTGGGACAATATCGATATCTTTGGTTGGCTCGGCTACCCGATGCAGATCAAAGTCAATTTCCTTTGCCGCGACTCCATCCTGGCCGCGCCGATCGTCCTCGATCTGGCGCTCTTCATGGACCTGGCCGGCAGAGCGCAGATGCGCGGGATCCAGGAGTGGCTCTCGTTTTACTTCAAGGCGCCGCTGACCAAACCCGGTCTCACTCCCGAGCATGATCTTTCCGTACAGCTCTTGAAACTGGAGAACACGCTGCGCTTCTTCACGAACGAGGAGCTGATCAACCACCTGGGCCTGACCTACTACGGGGTGGACGAGCAGGCGGGATTGCAAGTGACCGACGACGGCGTTGTCACCCCGGTCCGCCAGGCGCAAGCCAGCTGAGCAAACGAGCTTTTTCAGGCGCAGCGGTCGCCGCGTCCAGAGCATTCAAAGTGAACGCGCCCTGGCGCGGCGACGGTGTTTTCAGTAACTAATTATGGGATTCGACACCCTGTTCTCCATCATGCTTCTTGGTCTCCTGGCGCTGTTGGGACTCTCCTACGGGGGGCGAGTTCTGCTCAAGGGGCGTGCCCGATTCGAACGTGTGGATCGGCAGGGCGGGAGCGCCCTTCTCGGGAAGGCCCTGATGGAGATGGGATACTGGGGACTGCAGCCGGTGGCGCGGCTTTTGGTAGCGGTGGGAGTTTCGGCCAATCTCGTGTCCGCCACAAGCTTGGTCTTCGGCTTGATCTCTGGTGTCTGCTTGGCTTTCGGCCACTTCGGAAGCGCGGCCGTGATCGCGTCGGTCTCGTTTCTGATGGACGCGCTCGACGGAATGATCGCGAGGGTGAACGGCACGTCTTCGGATCTGGGAAAGCTCCTGGACTCCGCCCTCGATCGCTACGTGGAGTTCTTCTTCCTGGCCGGGCTCGCGATCCATTATCGGGGAGTTCCGGTCCTGCTGGGCCTGGTGCTTCTCGCGATCCAAGGCTCGTTCATGGTGAGTTACTCGACGGCAAAAGCCGACGCTCTGGGAGTCGAGCCTCCAAGGGGCAATATGCGCCGCTCGGAGCGCGCCGCTTACCTGACCTTGGGCGCGGCGTTGAGCCCGCTGACGATCCCATGGCTGGAAGTTCACCGCGATTTTGGCATCGCATTGGGCCACCCGATGGTCCTGACAGTATGCTTGGTCGCGGTGCTCAGCAATGTTTCGGCCGTGGAGCGCCTTTATGCGGTCGGCAAAGCCCTTCGAGCGAGAGAGGAGGAGCGAAAGCGGCTGACGAGCTTGCGTGAAGATTATCGCGAAGGCCCGGATGAAGGACCCCTTCGTCCCGAGGTCAGCCGACGAGTCAAGTTTCCATGAGGTCGGGTCCCAATGCGTTGACCGCTTTCGGAAGGTCGCAGGTCTCGGCGGTTCTGGCCTCGCTCTTCGATTTCGGGATGTTGGTCATCATCGTGGAGTTCATCGGAGTCTGGTAC
>CAYNDM010000215.1:0-398 GCA_964395265.1 uncultured Bacteriovoracaceae bacterium | reverse complement strand
TCTGGTACGTGCTCGCGACGGCGATCGCGGCATTCGCCGGAGCCGTGCTGAATTTCATCATGAATCGCCACTGGAGCTTCGAGGCCGACGAGGGTGGTCTTTCAGAGCAGGCGATTCGCTACATCATCACTTCGGGCATGAGCCTGATCCTGAACAGCGCGGGTGTCTACCTGATCACCGATCGGGTAGGATTCCCATACGTCGTGTCGAAGCTCGTGACCTCCGTCTTGGTGGGACTCTTTTTCAATTTCCCGATGCACAAGTATTTCGTCTTCAGGATGGATTAAGGGAACGGATGTTGCTTGGCGTGGTGACGAAATGGGGGATCTATGACCGATTTCAAAAAGACGATTCTATTGACCCTGATGCCGGCGTTGATCGGCTGCTATGATCCGAGC
>CAYNDM010000214.1:3925-5811 GCA_964395265.1 uncultured Bacteriovoracaceae bacterium | reverse complement strand
GGCCGGCATCTCGCCCGTGTCGTAGCGGCGCGCTTTCTCGATTGGGCTCAGGTTCGAGACGATTGTGCTCACGCTTGGAGGGTAGTTGATGCTGTTGGGCTTCTTCAGTCGGGTCAAGACGGCCCAAAGTGCCAGGGTCCAAGCCGAATGGGGGGCCACGGGCTGCGACATGGAGATCTGCTTGAGGTCGGGTTCGTAGATCTGCTTTTCTTGCGAGACCGAGAGCAGGTAAGGCACGCGCACGAGCTCGATTCGCGCCTTGAAGCTCGTGAAGTCGGGGAATTCCTTGAATGCATCCAGTTGAAGCTCGTTCGTGGTGCCCATGAAAACCGTGTCGAGGTGGGCGATGCTCGAGCCGACGTTGATCGAGCCTGTCTCGCAGGCGATCAGCAGGTACTTGAAGGAGTCGATGGGGCGTTTCAGCAGATCGCTGTACTCGATCATTCCCCGGTTTCCGTCGATCAAGTCCCCGGAAAGCGAGAAGAGATTCAGTCCCTGAAGCGACGCGGGAAGGTTGCCCAGGCTCTTGTTCAAGGTGAGCTGCTGATACTGGGCATCGACATGGAGCTGCGGTTCGACGGTGACCAGCCCTTTGCGGTACCGCCGAGCGAAGTAGAATCGCTCGACCTGCACATGCATCAGCACTTTGCGAAGGTCGCCATTGTTCGCGGTCAGCAGCGCTTCGAAGATCTCCTTGTCCCGATGCGAGAGATCGCCGTGGGTGAGGTAGATCGGCATGTTGGCCCAGATCTCCTCGAAGCGGCTGCCTAGCAGGCGTTCGAGGAAGGGTTTACGCATGGCGCGCGGGATGAGCAAAAGGGGATGGTCCTTCATCTCGCAAGGGACGCGAGCCGCAATTTCCTCATCGGCGAGTTTGGCGTAGCTTTGCACCGGCTCTTTGGGGCTCTGGGAGTAGGTACTCAGGCCGATTCCGCTCCGTGAGTAGCGTTCGACGGGGAAGATCCAGTTGAACGTGTACACGGCGCCTTCGGCCTCGCTGGAATAGCGCTCCATTCCCGCCATGATCGCGTGAACGATGGAGGTTTTCGCGCTGCCGTTGGGCCCGTGCAGGAGGATCAGGCGATTGTTGAATCCCTGGCGCACGAAGGTCTTCAGTGAGCGGTAGATCTGGTTTTGCACCTGGTCCTGGCCCGCGACCCGGCGAGTATCGATGTCATCCACCCGATCGAAGAGCTTGAAGCGATAGAGACCGCTGCTGGCGCCGTGAGGACCGGATTCGATCGGCTCCTTGCCGAAGAAGTCCATGACGTCGGCCATGTACTTCGCGGATCCCCGCAGCTGGCGTTCGGGCGACTCTCCGACCAGGCTCAGGTACTCTTCGAAGGAGAGGAGGCGTCGATCGGAGTCGAACTCTTTCTTGGACGTTTGATCCAGGAAGCTCAGGATCTGTTGTGCCGAGAATGGGGTGCCTTGCGTGCTCATGGCTCTAGTGTACTGAAGAATCGCCCAGGGAGCCAGCTGGCCCTGCGAAAAGCCCCTCGCTCAGCCCTGGAACGCCTGGCCATCGGACGGGGTTCGCCCGCTCGCCCGGGCCGGGCCGCGCTAGCGCCGCGTCCGGGCTCTTTTCCGGCCGTGGGGCTTCTCGAAGATCAGCCGCTGATCCGAGGGTGGGGAGGAGCGCGTGGCAAGGTACTCTCCAACGACTTCCCTCAGAGTCCCTCCCGCGTTCAGCATGATCCGCTCCGAAGGGATGCGGGACATGGCCCAAGCCATGTCGTCGCCTCCTTTGACGAGAAAGTCGATCGTGGCCAAGCGGTAGGTTTTCTGGTCTTGGATCGGCTTGCCGTTGGAGAGGCGGGCCTCGATCAGTCGATCGACTGCCCAGACCGCGCTCTTCCGCTCGCCCGTGAGGTCGCGAGTTGGCG
>CAYNDM010000214.1:3098-3915 GCA_964395265.1 uncultured Bacteriovoracaceae bacterium | reverse complement strand
GCACCAGGCTGGATCAGCCTGAGGCGCACGCCTGAAACGGGGAAAAACCCGCGGGCTCCGCTTTGCGCGATCTGCAAGATGGTCTTGAGCTCCCGCCCCGTGACTTCGAGAACTGAAACGGAGCTGTCGAAAGGAAGCGCCCTGAACAGATCTCCGTAAGTGATTTCGCCCGGCGAGAGCGGCGCTCGGATCCCCCCGACGTTCATCAGGGCGACGTCCGCGCCCGTGGCGTCCCGAAGCGCATCAGCCACGAGATTGCCCAACGGCGATTCTTTCGCCGGGTAATGTTCGATGGGAGCGCCTACGCGCCCGATGATTCGATTGCGCTTGCTCTCCGCTTTGGCGAGGATCGGTCCGAGCCACGTTTCGACTCCTCGATCAGGCGTGATGCGCCTGCCTTGGAGCATCGGCGTGACCAGCTCGCCGCGGCCACCTTCGGGTGGCGTACGGTAGCCGTCGCAGTCGCCTTGGCGGGCGAAAATCCGCGCGCAAACAGGAATCGGGCCCTCGATTCTGGCATGGGCGTTGATCAGCCGCTTTTGCTCGTGATCGTAGGTGAGGTACATCAGGTTGTAATAGTGGCCTCGGTGCCCGCCCTGGATCACGGGGACTCCGGCGATCCAGTGGTGGACGATCTGATGGGAGTGGCCAGACACGACGGCGTGAACCGTGTCGTCTGGAAGCGTATTGAGGAGCCGGACGAGGTCGTCCTGCTCCCGACAGGGCGAAAGGGAGTCGGAGGCCTTGTGGATTTTCCTGACGCCCCCTGAATGTCCGATGCCGCAGCGACGGCTCGCGTGCGCGGCCGAGCCTATGA
>CAYNDM010000214.1:0-3088 GCA_964395265.1 uncultured Bacteriovoracaceae bacterium | reverse complement strand
AAGGCGAAGCGGCGGGGCGGTTTTTTTGTCCAGGCGATTGGCGGACAAGTAAGGAAACTTGGCTTCTTTGAGGCGGGCCTTGAGCGATCCGAACGGGGCTCCCTCGCTTTTGTCGCCTTCGTGTGGGCTGAACTCGAGCTCGTGATCGCCGATCGCGGCGGCCGAGACTCCCAGTTCGTTCAGGAAGCGGATCATCGGGGCACCCTCTTCCATATTGCTTTCGATCGATCCCCGCAGTTGATCGCCGGCGTCGATGACGAGCAGACGGGATCCGAATTCGGCTCGAAGCGCCTTCACATGCGAAGCCAGGACCGGCGCTCCTCCTCGTTCGAATTCGACGCCGTCATCTGGGGTCTTGAGCTTCAGCGGCGCTAACGCTCCGTGAAGATCGTTCAGTCCCAGGATGACTACGGTCTCGAGCGAGCCTCCCTGCGGAGGCGGGTAGCGCTCCTCGCGCTGCCACGTGAGCGTGGAGCAGCCGAAAAGGGGGAGAAGCGCGAGCATCATCAGAAGTTCTTGCAGATTGTTCAGCTTAGGCACGTGAGTCACGATAGCCGATGGATTTGGTTCTGTCATCCCCGGAGGGTGTCGGGAACCTGACGGGCAATTGGAGCGATGCTGGGCGTCTTCTTCTCGAAATGCTGAAATATACCCTGGTCTCCCGTCGGCACTGAGCGGTAAACTGGAAGAGGCGCCGAACCTTAGACGCGTTTCGGCGGCGGCCTTTCTGCCAGGAGGGTGAGAGCATGCGCACGACGCGCGAAACGATATTGGGTTTGTTGGGTCTCGTGATGGTAGTCGGCCTGGTGCTGGGAGGCCTGTACCTGCTGAAGCATCACACCAAACACGGGGATGAAAGCGCCGGCTTGAAGACCCTGAGCCCTGCGCCGGGCGCGGAGTCCGCTGCTGAAAAGGATCCGCGGCAACGCGTTCCCACATCCACTGCGAAGAAAGCCAAAGACGAAAGAGATCAGGAGCCCGTTTCATCACAGAAGATGGCGGTAGCCCTTCCAGACGATCCTGACGTGGACGCCGCGGTACTTGCCTCGATCGCGCGCTTGAAAGCCTCGAACGGAGCGCTCTGCGAGCAAAAAGAGTTGGCCGGAGACGGTCCCGAGCGGACGGTGGTCTCGCCGGGGGACTGGGCGAAGGTGATGAGACTCTTTGATGACTCCAAGGCCCGCCTCTTGAGCTGGCTCAAGAAGAAGGAAAAATCGCTGCCAAAGGATCTGGTACACAGCATGGCCGAGCGCGTGCGGAGCCTGAAGATCCAAAGACCGCCCGCCCCTGAGGAGCCGGAGCTGAACTGGCGAGGCATCGGAATCCTCACGCGCGACGTGCATGGGGAACCGCTGGTTCGCATGGGGAGCGGATTCATGAAGCTGATCCTGGCCAATGAAGAGCGCGGGCGATTCGAGTTGACTCGTCTCATCGCGCAGGCATGGGCGCCTTGCGAGCTTCGGAACCCGCACTCGGCCCGAGGGCTGGCTTCGCCTCCGATCCTTGCGTGGGGGGCCGTGCTCGAATGCCTCGGCGTGCATGATCTCAATGCGTGCGAAGAGGGGAGTTATTCGGAAGAAGGCTGGGCCTCAGCGACCGCGCTCGCGGCGGCAGTGGCGAACCCCGGCTGCACGATTCCCGCGTTCCAGTTCGTCGATTCGGTCTCGTGTCTGAGCCGCTTTGGCGAATCGAAGCCCGTTGGGTGGAAGGAGGCCAGACGATGAATGCCGCTCTCGTGAATCGATTGATGTTGTCGGTCTGCGCGTTGACCGCGTTTGGCTGCACCAGCTTGAACAACAACAGCACTCTCGAAGCGATGCAGGAGTCGATGGGCTCAGGCGGGCTCGCCTACGTCGAGGGTTTCATCGAGTACTCTGGCCCCCAATCCCGATGGGTCGGGCCGGCGACGTTCTCGCTGCATATTGAGGCGCGGGACCCCGGCGAAGCCAAAGTGAGCTTCAGGCCTGATCTTTGGTCGAGGGACGGAGGACCTGCGCCCGAGCTGCGAGAACCCGTGAGAAAGCTGGGGTCGACGGAGAAAGACGGCCTTTCGGAAAAAGAGGCCGGCTCTCCGAGCACAGCGCTGTCGGCGAACATGCCTCGATCGCTTGCGCTCAGTTCAGAGCAGGCTCGCGAGGAGCTCGCGTACCTCGCCACCGCGATGCAGGGCCCGGAGCAGAAGTTCTCAGGGTGTCTGTCTCCCGTGAAGGTGCGCCTGATTCGGGCGGACGGGGGAGTTTTGGAGCGTCAGGGCTGCCGTTCGCAAAGTGGATGGCCCAAGGCTGCGGGCGACGTGGTTCACTCTTTCCTGAAAGCCACGAGATCGTGATCGATACCGAGATGGGGCGAAGGGGAATCAGGTAGAAAAAAACCCGTCCATGGGTCCTGCGATCCGTTCCGTGGATGCTTTGATTGTCGACTGGGTTTGGGGATCTGTCACGGTGCGCTGCGCTAAATTTCGCATTTTTCTGACGGTCAAATAGCCCGGTCGCCGCTTCCAGCTTGGCTGGGCCGAATTCAATACTGAAACGATACTATATCTGGGGCTAGTTCCACTGAACCGGGACCTGAACGACCTTGTCCTCGGATCGCTGGATGCGGACGAATCCGTTTTGCCGCCCGAACTGGAAGACGTCGCGAGTGACCTTCACGTCCTGCATGCAGTAGTCGATGATCTTCTGGATCTGGCCGGATTTGTACCACTCGACGGCCATGAGGCCGTCGGCGCTCTTGCCCGCACCCAAGGTGCCTTGGGCGACGTGCTCGAGCTTGAGGAAGCGTTGCCGGGTCAGCGCCTCGAGGTCGTACATGATGTCGAACGCATCCACCCGTTTGATGTCGAGCCCGTACGGCACCATGACGGGCAAGTCGAATCCACGGATATTGTAGCCCACCACCAAGCGTTCTTCGCAAAGCTCGATGAGCTTGCCGAGCTCGTTCTCCCGATAGGCCAGGAACTCGTCGGTCTTGCTGTCGTAGGCGCACGCGACCGAGATGCCCAGCTTGTCGATGTGGTCCCAGCCGCCCACTTCCTGAACCAGGCGCTGGGTTTCGATGTCGAGAACGAGGAAGTGGCGGTGCTTGAGAA
>CAYNDM010000213.1:0-5870 GCA_964395265.1 uncultured Bacteriovoracaceae bacterium | reverse complement strand
TTATCCGTAAGAGCGCATGACGCCTTCGTGAAGATCCAGTGTCTTCTCCATGATCAGGTTCTCCACGCTCTTGGACGGAGTGTTGTACATGAAACCCGAGCTGTTCACGAGGCTCGTCTTGGCGAACTCGAACTCCTCTCGCGTGATGCCCTTGTCCTCGAAATCGCGGACCATGGAGAGGACGTGGGCGAGGGCCTCCGGCGTATACTGAGCGGCCGGGAAAAGGTAGAACTGCCAGGACCTCGGCTCGCGGCCATGCCTGAAGTAGCTGTAGGCTCCGTAGCTCCAGCCGCGCTTGACCCGGACCTCGGTCATCAGGCGAGCTGAGAATGAGCCGCCTCCGAACGCATGATTGGCCAGAAAGAGCGGAAAAAAGCTTTTATCGGTCATCTTGACGCCGATTTGTCCGCCCGTGATCTGGGTTTGCGTGCGATCCGGCTTATCCACGATCAGCATCCTGGTTTTTTCGACGGGCTTGGGCGGCGGCACCTTCTCGAATTCCTCGCCTCCCGGGCGGTCCTTCGCGAGGGATTTTGCCCAGGCCTCGATCGTGCTTTTCTCCGCGTCGCCGGTTCCCACGACTAAAAGCTGCTTTTCCCTGACTATCCGATCATAGTGCTTGACGATTTGAGCGCGGCTCAACCCTCGAATGTCCGCCGTTGTCCCGAGGACGGGCTTGCCATAGGGATGATCCTGAAACAGGAACTTGTTGAAATTCCTTCCGACCAGCACGGTGTCGTTGCCTAGCTGCTCCAGGAGCGCCGAGCCGATCTCGGCCTTCAGCTTCCGAATCTCGTGCTCGGGGAAGCTTGGCTGCGTGATGATCTCCGAAACAAGCTTCAAAAAGGAATCAAGCTCGTACGAGAGCACGGCCCCCCGTAAGATCGTGACTTCCGGCCTGACTTCGACCTCCAGCTGGGCGCCTAATTGGTCGAGAGCCAGGTCGATCTGCTCCTTGGTCCGTGACTTCGTTCCACGCAGGAGCATCTCCCCCATGAAATTCGTGATGCCGTACTGGCCTTTCGGGTCGATCGCGGATCCGGCCTTGATTGCCACGTTTAGGTAGACCAGCGGGAGGCTTCTTTCCTGCTCGAATTCCACCTCCAAGGCATGCGCGCTCGGACCCTGGCACAGCGTTGCCAGAGAGGCCGCGAAGAGAACTCCTGCGAAGATCATGCGTGATTTGATGCAAGTCATTTGGGCACTCCGATCAGCACGGAACGGCTTTTGGGGTTCAGGTACTTTTTTGCCGCCTGCTGGACCTGGGCCGGCGTCACCTTCTTGATCTGTTCATGAATGCGGAGCCCGAGTTCGAAATCCCCGCTCTTGGTGGCGTAACTCCCGATGAATCGCGCCTTCGCCGAGTTGCTGCCCAAGTCAGAGTAGAACTGGAAGTTGATGCCGTTGATGGCCCGCTCCAGCTCTTTTCGCGGCACTTCATTCTGGACCAAGCGCTGGATTTCCCGCAAGACGACTGCCTCAGCTTGAGCTGCTTTTTTGGATTTCTGCATACTCACGGCTATCAGGAAAAGAGACGGGTCCTGGTCATCCATCTCATAGGTGTTTGCCGCCGTGGCCAAACCTGTCTCGACCAACGCTCGGTGCAGGCGGCTGCTTTTTCCCCCGGCCAGAACCTGGGCGAGAACGCTCAAGGCTGGGATATCCTCGTGGCCGATCGCGGGCGTCTTGTACGCCATGAGGAGTTTCTCCACCTGCATGTTGAGCTTCAACGTCTTGCGCCGAGGCGCGGTCTGTTCAGGCTCCGCAGGGATATCCCTGGCGAGCTGAGGCTGGGCAGGGATGTCTCCATAGTATTTCGCGACGGTATCATTGACCTTGCCATGGTCGACGTCCCCTACGACCACGATCGTGGCATGATTCGGGCTGTAGTAGGATTTGTAGAATTTCTCCGCGTCTGCCGCAGTCATCCGGTCCAGATCCTCTTGGTACCCGATGACAGGCCACCGATAGGGATGTGTGTTGAAGGCCAGGCCGAAGATCTCCTGGTACATCGTCCCATCCGGGTTGTTCTCGTTGCGGAAGCGGCGCTCGTTCTGCACGACCTCGGTCTCGGTTTTGAAGCCCGCTTCATTCACGATGAGATTCACCATTCGGTCCGCTTCGAGTTTCGCGATGAATTCGAGCTTGTCCTTGGGTAGTTCCTGGACATAAGCCGTGTAATCGCGGCTGGTGAAGGCATTCATTCCTTCGGCGCCGGCAGATTCAAGCAATCGGTCGAACTCCCCGTCCTTCACGTTCTTGGTTCCCTTGAACATCATGTGTTCGAAAAGGTGGGCCAGACCGGTATACCCAGGGACTTCGTCGCGGGAGCCGACGTTGAACCAGGTGTGGTACGCGAAGGTGGGAGAACTGGGATCCTCGACCACGAGGAGCTTGAGACCGTTGGGATAACGATAGCGATGGACTTTCAGGTCTCCCACGAATGGGACGGCTTCCGCTTTTGAGCCAGCCGGCGAGTCGCTGTCTCGCTTCCCTCCGCTCGCGCAAGAAGCGAGGTGAGCGACAGAGAAGGCGCAGATGAGGATGATTGCGTTGTTCCGAAGATTCATAGGGATATGAAGCTAACAAGTTAAGGCGAAGAATTCCATGCGAGAGTTCCTCAGGTATTGACGCAGGACGCTCTTGGCACTTCCTCCGAAGCGATGGTACGCTTGAATCTCATGCGAGCAAAAGCGGTCTTCGCAAGCGCCTTCGCTGTCTCGGCCCTACTGTCGGTCGGTTATGGCATTTACCGCGCTGTCCATTCGCCGCTTTTCCTGGTGCGTGTGGTTGAGGTCGCGGACCTGCCCCAGAATTCCCCGGTCGATGCCCAGACTTTGACCCGGCTCGCGAACGTTCCGGTCAATAAGGTGAGTCTCTTCGATCTGGATCTCAAAGCCATCGAAGAGCGGGTTCTCCGGGAGCCTTGGGTCAGGCACGTCCATCTTCAGAAGCGTTTTCCGCAGACGCTCGCCATTTCCGTGACGTTTCGAGAGCCGAAGGCGCTTTTCCAGAAAAAAGATGGGACGCTCGCGTACATCGACTCGGATGCGACCATATTCAGCCAAGTTGACCTGACCGTGAACTCCGATCTCCCGTTTCTGAGCGGATTCAAAGATGATGAAGAGGGCCCGATCGCCGGCGCGCTCGCGCTTCTGGACGCCTGGGAGCAGTCGGATCTTTCCAAAGGAGCGCAGGTGTCCTCGGTCTCTCACGATCCGGAGCTTGGTTATCGCGCTCTGGTGACATATCCGCTTCAAAAGCAGAAGAACCAGGTTGCCCGCACCTGGGTCGACCTGGGCCAGGAAATTGACGTTGATACCGAAGTCCAGATGGCCCGTCTGGGTCAAGTGTTCAATTATTTGTCCTCCCATCAGGTCTCAGCCCGTCAGATTCGGGCCGATATCGGAAAAAAAATAGTTGTCAGGATCGCTCGCGGTTCATAGACTTGCCTGTAAGGCAAATTTTTCCCAGGACGGGAAGAACGCCACGCGGTTTCACGATCGTGTTTTGGCTCGAGGAGCAGGAAGCGGCTCCAGAGTCCCATGGGAGGGATTCTAAGTATGTCCAAAAAGGACGTCGTAGTTGGATTGGATATCGGCACCACCAAGATCTGCTGCATTGTGGGCGAAGTCGCTGAAGCAGGTCCAAACCCCGTCATCGATATTGTAGGCATCGGCACGGCGCCTTCGACCGGTCTTCGCAAAGGCTGCGTCGTCAATATCGATGCCACCGTTGAAAGCATCACGAAAGCCGTCGAGGAAGCGGAGCTCATGGCGGGTGTCGAGATCTCGACAGTCTATACCGGGATCGCCGGTGGGCATATCAAGTCCTTCAACTCGACAGGGATCGTGGCCATCAAGGACAAAGAGATTACCCAACAGGACGTGCAGCGGGTAATCGACGCCGCCAAGGCAGTCGCTATTCCGCTGGATCGCGAAGTCATTCACATCATTCCCCAGGAATACGTGATCGACCATCAGGACGGGATCCGCGAGCCGATCGGGATGAGCGGAGTGCGCCTCGAAGCCAAGGTTCATATCGTGACCGGCGCGGTCGCTTCCGCGCAGAACATCATCAAATGCGCCAATAAGGCCGGGCTGAACGTCGCCGAGATCTGCCTTGAGCCGATCGCGTCGAGCGAAGCGGTGCTTTCGCAGGACGAGAAGGAGCTCGGCGTGGTGTTGGTCGATATCGGCGGCGGTACGAGCGATATCGCGATCTTCAAGGAAGGCGCGGTCGTTTACACCGGAGTGCTCGCCATCGGTGGCAATCATATTACCAGCGACATCGCGGTCGGTCTTCGGACTCCCCAAAACGAGGCGGAGAAGATCAAGATCAAGTACGGCTGCGCGATGTCTTCCATGGTCAAGCCCGACGAGACGATCGAGGTCCCTGGCGTCGGCGGGCGCAAGTCCCGGATCCTCTCCAGACGGCTCCTGGCCGAGATTATCGAGCCCAGGGTCGAGGAGATATTCTCCCTCATTCAACGCGAGGTGATGAAATCCGGGTACCAAGATCTTCTATCCGGAGGAGTCGTGATCACTGGCGGCTCGACTCTCCTGGAAGGCATGCCGGAGCTGGCGGAGTTCGTCTTCGAAATGCCGGTGAAGAGAGGAGTTCCGCAGGACATCGGTGGGCTGCGCGACGTGGTGAACTGTCCCAAGTTCGCCACTGGAGTCGGCCTGTTGAAGTACGGGATCCTGAATCAGGCCAAGAGCAAGTTCCCGATCAGGGATAAGAACATTTACGACAAGGTTCGTGGTTCCATGCGGTCATGGATCAAGGACCTGTTCTAAGAACCAACGAGAGAGGAATTCTCAATGTTTGAAATCGATCAGTCAGTCACGCAAGGCGCGAAAATCAAAGTTGTGGGTGTGGGCGGCAGCGGATGCAATGCCGTGAACACCATGATCCGGATGGGTCTGGAAGGGGTGGAGTTCATCACCGCGAACACCGATCGCCAGGCTCTCGATGCCTCTCTCGCGCCCACCAAGCTCGCTATCGGTCAGGAGCTCACCAAAGGGTTGGGCGCCGGCGCCAACCCGGAGGTCGGCCGCAAGGCGGCGCTTGAGGATTACGCCAAGATCTCGGAGCTCCTCGCGGGGGCTGACATGGTGTTCATCACCGCCGGTATGGGCGGCGGCACCGGGACCGGCGCTGCTCCGATCTTCGCGAAGATCGCCAAGGAGATCGGCGCTCTCACCGTGGGCGTCGTGACCAAGCCCTTCCTTTTCGAAGGCCGCAAGCGCATGAAGCACGCCTTGCAGGGCATGGAGTGGCTGCGCGAGAACGTCGACTCCCTGATCACCATCCCGAATCAGCGATTGCTTGCGATCTCAGGTTCGACCCTTTCGATGGTGGACGCGTTCAAGAAAGCGGACGAAGTGCTTTTGAACGCCGTCCAGGGCATTTCGGACCTGATCAACCACACTGGTCTTATCAACAGCGATTTCGCTGACGTTCGCACGATCATGTCGAACAAAGGGCTCGCCCTCATGGGCATCGGCTACGCCGAAGGCGAGCATCGTGCGGTCGAAGCGGCGACGAACGCGATCTCGAGCCCGCTGCTCGAGGATATCTCGATCGACGGCGCGACCGGCATCATCATCAACATCACCGGCGGATCGAATCTCAAGATCCATGAAGTGAACGAGGCCACGACGCTGATCATGGAAGCGGCCCACGAGGACGCCGAGATCATCTTCGGTACGGTCATCGACGAGAACATGAACGATACGGTGAAAGTGACCGTGATCGCCACCGGCCTGGGTGGGATACAGCCCGTGCAGCGCGCGGACTCCCTGCTTGTCTCGAACCACGCGCCGGCCAGCGACGCCATGGCTGCGAATGCGGCCGCAGTGCCGAAT
>CAYNDM010000212.1:0-5904 GCA_964395265.1 uncultured Bacteriovoracaceae bacterium | reverse complement strand
GGATTACCTAGATATCCTCAACTATGTTGGATGAGCCATCGGTGCGGAGCCTCCTGACCGTGGGGAGACGGGCGCCGGGGCGGAAGCAGGTCTTTTTGTTGTTTGCTTGATTCGGATTGAAGTTTCACCGGGATGTCGCAAGACCGGGCTGGAGAGATCCGGGCCCAATACCAAGGAGGGTATGCCCAGTGTGCTCGCTTTCAATGCCGTTCAGATGGCTGCCTCTGTTCGCCGTGAGCGTGGCTGCCTTTTTCGCGACCCAGATCATTCGAGCCGATGAGCGTTCTTCCTCTCTGAGCTCGCTTCAAGAGCGCGATTCCCTGATTCCCGGCGTCTTGGATGGATCCACTCGCATCTATTTCGGACTGTCCGCGGGTTATGGCGCTGTCTCGTCCTCGCAGATGGCGGAGGCGCCGAGAGGAGAGCGCTACACCTTGGGGGGCGCTATCTCCTACCGGATTCCCCGATGGGTCTTCGATCTTGGGGTGAACTGGGACCTGAGCTTTCTCAGCGGGATCAATGATCAGCGGCAACGGGTGAAAATCAGGACCCGAGCCGGAAGCCTTGAGCTCATCCCGGCTTACCGAGTGGGCGAACGTTGGCAGGCAGGGATCGTCGCAGCTCTCTATTACGGAACAGATACTGACTTCTCTGATCGGGTCGGCGATGCGACCGTCAACGGTTTTGGCGGTTTCCGCCTGGCCTACGAGAAACGTTTCGGAAATTTTCCCGCGCGGATTTTCTTTCAGGGCATGACCGATCTCACGATCAGCGGGCGTCAGGCGAGCTTCGGGTCGGTCGGTGTTCAGATCGGCATCCCCGTTCGGATTCCGGCACCCGATCGAGAGGTGATCACGGTCAGCCAGGCCGCTCCACTACGAGAAGAGGCGATCGTAAGGATTATCCTGGATCCGCAGAAGGTCTTCTTCCAAACTGATTCGGCCAGGCTCAAATCGGAGATCGAGCGGGCGCTCGAGTCCGTGGGCGAATACCTGGGCACCGAGATCGACGCCGTCTCCGCGGTGAAGGTCGAAGGCCACGCCGACCAGCGTGGCTCCAGGAATTACAATTTGAGGCTTTCGGCAAAGCGAGCCGAATCGGTTCGGCGGGCGCTTCTCGCCGGAGGAGCCGTACCGAACCGAATTTCCACCGAAGCCCATAGCTTCGATCGGCCTGCTGATCACCGCAATATTCCGCCGGCATGGGCCAAGAACAGGCGCGTCGAGATCGTTTTCAGGGATGTCAAGGATCCGAGCTTGCTTCGAGAGAAGCTTGTTCCTCTCATGTCCGCGACTCCGGACGTCGAATGAGAAAGAGAGTTCTATGAAACAGCCGAATCCAAAGATCCTGCTTCTCTCCGTGGCGATGATGCTGGCGCTTGGCTGCGGAAAAGACGTGAGTCTCGACGGGGGGAAGCCGTTTCCCCATTCAGGCTTGCCGCCTGTCGGTCCTCCATCCCATGAAGCTCCTCCAAGCACGGCCTGTGGTCCGGATAGTTGGCTGACTTGGACTTTCATCCAGCCCCAGCCGATCGTCCGACGGGCGGTGGATATCCTGATCGTGGTCGACACCTCGAAGTCGCTGGGTGAGGAGCGCTCAAGGATCGCCTCAACGCTTCCGGCATTCCTCCAGGAACTTCATCCCGAAACCGATTACAGAGTCGCGGTGATGTTGGGTCATGGGGGCCATTCGAAATATTCGGGAAAGCTTTTCGCCGCCGGCGGATCGCCCAAGGTCCTCGATTCGCGCAGGCATGGGGTTGCGACGATCCAATCCCATCTTCGATCCACTTTGTCTCATGTCAAAGCCGATCACTATTACCATGGAAATGGCGAGATGCTGATGTACTCGCTGCAGAAGAGCCTCGCCCCCGATCATCTTGCCGAGATCCAGCGTGAGGGATTCTACCGAAACGACGCGGCACTTTCGGTGATCTTCGTCACTGACGAAAACGACGTCTGTTTCCAGCCGCAGTTTCACGGATACGACCAATTTCCCGATTACGCGCCTTCAATGAAGGACAAGAACGGGCTGGATTACGAGATGTACGCCTATAGTCTCTATTGCATGGACTCGAGCGGTGCACCGGCGGTTTCCCCTAGGACGGTCCGGCAGGCCTTTCGCGAGTTCAAGAAGGAGAACCCTCTTTCTTGGGGAGCCATCATCCATGTCCTGCGGGATTTTCCGAAGGAAGGGGAGGATGCCATCGGCCATGGAATACTGCAGTTCGTCCAGGGAGAAGCCAATGGCGTGCTGATCGATATCGGCCAAACCAGCTATAGCGCGGGACTGGCCAAGCTCGGCAACGTGGTTTCGCTCCAGCAGAACCTGCAGACCAGTTTTCGGCTGGATGGCTCTCAGCAGGTCGACCCATCCACGGTAAGGGCTACAGTGGATGGGCGCGGAGTCCCAGTCTCGTTCGACTCAGGGAGCCGGGTCGCGACGATTCCGGGATCCGAAGCCGGAATCGGGGGCTCCGTGGTCCAGGTCCAAGGCTGCAGACAAGACTGAGATCGAAGAAGATGACTTGGGGCGCAGACAAGCCTCTGATTGAAGTCGCCTCGGGGAGCGAAGTCGCCTCAATGGATATGAGCACCTCCGGCACCGTGCCTTGACAGGTCAAGCTGCCAGCCATACGTTGCGTGACCTGGGGGTGCTCTATGTCGCGCGTTCTCGGAATTTTATTGGGAATCACTGGATGGCTTCAGGCCCAGGCCTCTTCAACGGCCCACGATTCGTTTGCGTTCCTTTGGGAAAACGAGAGCCGGCCATCCAAGCCCGCATTCGAGCCTGGTAGCTTGACTCGGGAGTTCCCGATCGAGGGGACCTGGAACCTCATTTACGTCGCCTGGGACGGATCTATGTCCAGGCAGGTGCCTGTTCAAACGATGCCGATCCAGAACTGCGCGAACGGGCTCGCGCTCAGCTATCAGGACGCTGACGGGGCTCGGGTGCTTCAGCGCGGATGGTACAGCGCCGAGGGGATTTTCCTCTCCTCGGTCATGATCGATGGCAAGGCCTACAGCGGCATGGTGACCTCCGTTCGAGGACAGTCCCCCGTGCTCGAGGGCGAGCTTGCGACGGACGGTCGCGACCGAAGGCTTTTCGCCAGGCTTTCCCTGATCACGTCGGCCACTCAGCTTCGATCCGAAGAGACCCGCGTAGAGTTCGAGGGCGAGTCCCAGACCCTCGACGGCGTCAACTACCGGCTTGATCCGGAGCAGGCTCGGATCCCCGGGGGGCGAGTCTCGATCGGCGGCGAAAAAGCCAACCTGCTTTGTTACGCGATCCGCGACGATCGGTCCGAGAGCCCAAGCCTGCGCGCAGTCGCTTTCACGTATCCTGCCCAAGGCCTGGCCGGGACCGGTTCAACCCCTTCTTTGCCGATGGTCAGCGATACGGGTGAGCGGGCGATGATGGCGTTGGACGCGAAATACAAACTCAAATCCGAGGACCCTTTCCGCCTTCAGCTCCGGGACCGCAAAAAGCGTGGCTCGATCGAAATCTTGGGCGAGTGAATCTTCGTGTGCTAGACTAGTCAGGGTGAACAAAGCTCTGATCCTGCTTCTGGCACTAGGAACATCGGCCGCGGCTCAGGACGCGGACCTGTCGATTGGAGGGGAGATCTCGACCCCGGTCGAGACGGCGAACTCGCCGACTGCCGAAGAGCCGAAGCCAATGCCCACAGCGAAAGGCAAACGCCTGCGTGAAAGAGTCCAGCAAAAAGACGCCGAAGGCACCGAAGCTCTCGGCCGCTTCGAGGCGGACACCGTCATCAAAAGCAAGTACCACCTCGACGGCCAGCCCCTTGAAGTGGATCCGGATTGATCGACCGTTCCCTATCCCTCCCTATGTGAAGGAGGCGCTTCAGCGGTTGGATCAAGAGGGACATGTCGCCTATGTCGTGGGCGGCAGCGTGCGGGATTTCCTTCTCGGGCGAGAAACCAAGGATCACGACATCGCTACGAGCGCCGGCCCTGACGAGCTTTGCCGTATTTTTCCTGAAGCCATCACCGTGGGAAAGGCCTTCGGCGTGATCAAGGTTCCGATCGAGGGCCAGGAATTCCCGCTCGAGATCGCGACGTTTCGCGAAGACCTGGAGTATCGCGACCATCGCCATCCGACAGGCGTGCTTTTCGCGGGACCGTCAGAAGACGCGCGCAGGCGCGATTTCAGCATCAACGCGCTTTTCTTCGACCCGAAGACCTCGCGGATCCTCGATACGGTCGGCGGGATGGAGGACCTGCAGGCCGGGGTGATCCGGGCGATCGGCGATCCCAGCGCCCGCTTCCAGGAAGACGCGCTCAGGCTCTTGCGGGCCGTGCGATTCGCCACCGCGCTCGGCTTCGAGATCGAACCCGAGACGGCGCAGGCCATCGCCGCGCGCGCGAAGCTGATCTCCAAAGTGAGCAATGAACGAATCCGGGACGAACTCACAGCGATGCTGCTCGGCCCGCGTCCGGTGGCCGCGGTGAAGCTGCTCTCGGAGTTCGGCCTTTTGAAGCGTATTCTTCCCGAGGTCGAGGCCATGCGGGGAGTGAGGCAGATCCCCGACTGGGACGATAAGGCCGGCGATGTCTGGAACCATTCCCTGCGAGTGCTGGATCAGCTCGCCAAACAGAATCCCAAGCGATCGTTCGCGCTCGCCTGGGCGGCGCTCTTGCACGATGTCGGCAAGCCCGTCGCCTCGATGAAGAGCGGCGGGAAGAATTTCAATTCCCACGAGATCTACGGCTCCAATCTGGTCAAGTCGATCGGTGATCGCCTGAAGATGCCCAGAGCTGAGATCCTGCGCATCGCCGCGATGGTCGAGGATCATCTCAAGTTCAAGGACGTCTTTCAGATGAGGGAGTCTACGCTCCAGCGATTTGTGCGCGAGCCTCATTTCGAGGAGCTGCTTGCGCTCCATCGAGCGGACGCGATGGCCTCGGACGGGAATCTGGCTGCATACGAGTTTTGCTCCACCCGATATCAGGAATACAAGAACACGCCACAGGACGGCGATCAGCGGCTCATCACGGGCGAGGACCTCATTCAGATGGGTTTCAAGCCTGGTCCGAGTTTCTCGGAGATCCTGAGGACTGTCGAGGATCTCGCGCTCGAGCGCAAACTCACCACCAAAGACGAAGCGCTGGAGTACGTGGTTAAGCACTTCGTGATCTGAATTTCTGAAAATCCCAGCCTTTTTCGTGCTTTCTCTACATTTTTAGTTTCAAATCCCTGGGAAAATCCCCTCCAGACCTGCCTTTTTGCGTCAAAAATCCCTTAGAAAAAAGGGAACAGTAAGGTAAGAGCTTCGAAGTGCGTCATATATATAGGAGATCGAGTCCATGAGAATGGCCGTCGCAATCTTGGGAGCCCTTACGCTGACCACCGCCTTGGCGGGAGATCAGGTTGACCCTTATCTCTGGTTGGAGGAGCTCCGCACAGAGCAATCCCTGGCCTGGGTTCAAAGACATAACGATCAATCGATGGCTCAGCTTGCGGGAGACCCCCGCTTCGCAGAAACGCAGGACGCGATCCGGGCGATCCGCACCTCGAAGGAGCGATTGGCGACTCCGGAGATTCAAGGGGCTTTTCTCTATAATTTTTGGCAGGACGATTCCAACCCGCGAGGCATCTGGAGGCGCATCCGAACAGAGGATTACCTCCAGGGTTCGCTACAGTGGGAAACGCTCCTCGATCTTGACGCGCTCTCCTCGACCGAAGGAAAGGATTGGGGGTGGGATGGGTACAATTGCGTCGGGCCTGAGTATCGGCTTTGCCTGATTTCCCTTTCCGAGGGAGGCGGTGATGCTACCGAGGTCCGCGAATTCGATCTAAGCACCAAGAGCTTCATTGCGAACGGATTTTTTGTTCCGGTGGAGAAAACCTCCTTTCAATGGAAAGACGAGAACTCGGTTC
>CAYNDM010000211.1:533-5912 GCA_964395265.1 uncultured Bacteriovoracaceae bacterium | reverse complement strand
TTCGCCAAATCAAGCAGCTTGGCTTCGCTGAGTACTCCTTTCCCAGCGCGACTCCTAACCGCTACATCCATAGCCTGGGGGCGATGCACACAGCCTCTCAGGCTTACGACACGATTTTCGGCCCTCCAGGGGGGCGTACCAGCCAGTCCGCGCCCGACCGACTGATCCTGGCGCAACACAACCCGCATGCGCACGCCTGTTACCGGGCGGTTCTGCGGCTGGCCGCGCTCCTCCACGACGTCGGCCATGGCCCGCTTTCGCACACCACCGAGTTCGCCATGCCCGAGGTGAAGGCGCTCAAAGTCCCTGCGGTGTACGGAACCAAAGCACTGAAAAGCCGCCAAGCCACTCACGAGGATTACACGCTCAAGATCATCCTCGACTCGAGCCTCACCCCGCTTCTCGAGAAGGCTGGAGCGCCATATGGCTTCACTCCCCTGCACATCGCGGCCTTGATCGAGCCCAGCCTCGAGCTCAAGGACGAGTTTTTCATGGAGCGGATCCAGGGCGAGCGTGTGAACTTCCGACCCGTGCTCCAGCAGCTGATCTCGAGCGAGCTGGACGCCGATCGGATGGACTACCTCCGGCGCGACAGCCTACACGCGGGCGTCAGCTACGGACAGTACGACTTCGACTGGATCGTGGGGAACCTCACCTCGCACATCAAAGAAAACTCGTGCTACCTGGGCCTGCAGCATCGCGCGCTCTACGCGTTCGAGGATTTCCTGATCTCCCGCTTCCACATGTTCCTGATGGTCTACTTCCACTACAAGAGCGTGATCTTCGATCAAATGCTTCAGAAGTACCTGGCCAGCCCGGACTGCGACTACGCGATCCCTTCGGACATCGAGAGCTACTGCGACTTCAACGACGCGCATCTCTACTCTCACCTTGCTCGAAGCTCCAACGAATGGGCGGTCCGGATCACCGAGAAGCGTCCCTATCGGATGCTCGTCGAGCTCCATAGCGGGATCCCGGCCACGAAGACCGCGGCGACCGAGCAGCAGAAACTGCTTTCGAAGATTCAGAAAGAACTCGACTCCAACGGGACGAGCTATCTTGAAGCCACTTCCCATATGGAGTTGTCGAAGTACTTCCGAAAGCCGGGCGCGCCGATTTTCGTCCGATACGACAACCACTACAGCGCTCCGAGCTACATCCCGCTTGAGCGTTGCACCGATCTATTTCAGAGATACAGCGAGACCCGATCGATCAAGCGGCTCTATGTCTCGCCCGAGGATTTCGCCGCATGCAGGAATCTCGGACGCGGCTCGCCTCTTCGCTATGAGGAAGAGGATGCCTCCGCTCTGAATCCGACCGTCCCAAACCCCGCATAAGCCGGGAGCGCGATCGAAAAAGGGTACAAATGAATAAAAAGGGCCGAAAGCACGAGTGCCTTCAACCCTTTTTCAAGATCCAAACGCGATCCGGTCGGATGCCGACGGATCAGGTACCAGCTGAATAATCGTCTGCGTACTTTTCCTGCTCGGGAGTGAGCTTGTCGAGCTTCATCCCCATCGACTCGAGCTTCACCAGCGCGATCTGCGGATCCTGAGCCGGATCGATATCGTACACGATCGGCTTCATCTCCTTGCCTTCCTTCGCCAGGCGAACCATGCCGAGGAACTGGTTGGCGAACGACATGTCCATCACTTCGGATGGATGGCCTTCGGCCGCTGCCAGATTGACGAGACGTCCCTGGGCGAGAGCGTAGATCCGGCGGCCGTCCTGAAGGGTGTACTCTTCGTTGCTCGGGCGAACCTGGCGCACGCCCTTCGAAAGCGCTTTGAGGTGCTCGAGGTTGAGCTCGCAATCATAGTGGCCGGTATTGGAGATGATCGCGCCGTCCTTCATCGATTTGAAGTGACGATCGACGATGATGTCCTTCATGCCCGTGGCGGTGAGGAAGATATCGCCGATCTTGGCGGCCTCATCCATCGGCATGACCTCGAAGCCTTCCAGTACGGCCTTCAACGCCGCGGTCGGCTTGACCTCGGTGACGATCACGCGAGCGCCCAAGCCCTTGGCGCGCATCGCGACGCCGCGGCCACAGCGCCCGTAACCAGCGACGACGAAGACCTTGCCCGCGATCAGGACGTTCGTCGCGCGGATGATCCCGTCGATCGAGCTCTGCCCAGTACCGTAGACGTTGTCGAAATCCCATTTGGTCTCGGCGTCGTTGATGGCGATGATGGGGTACTTCAACGCGCCGTCTTTCGCCATCGCGCGCAGGCGATGAACGCCCGTGGTGGTTTCTTCGGTCCCTCCGATGATGTCCTTGGCCAAGTGAGGGAACTTGTTGTGAACGGTGAAAATCAGGTCCGCGCCGTCGTCGAGGGTCAGCGTGGGCTTGAAATCAAGAGTGCGCTCGATCGCCCAATAGAACTCGTCTCGGTTCATTCCATGCCAGGCGTACATCGAGACTTCTTCGGCGAGGGCGGCGGCGATATCGTCCTGGGTCGAGAGCGGATTGCAGCCCGACCAGGAAATCTCGGCGCCCGCGGCCTTCAAGGTGCGGATCAGGACAGCGGTTTCCTTGGTGACGTGCAAGCAGCCCGCGATGCGTTGCCCTTTGAGCGGCAGAGTCTTGCTCGCCTCCTCGCGAAGCTTCATGAGAACAGGCATGCGGCTTTCAGCCCATTCGATCTTCAGGCGGCCCTGGGTCGCAAGGGCTGGATTCTTCACTTTGGAATTCTGAGCGTTCGACGTCACTGACAGGCTCCTTTGGCTGTTGGTTATGTCCGAAGGAGCGTTTTAGCCTGGAATCAGAGGCCACTGCAAGCCTTCAATCTCGCGAAAACTCGGCCCTTCCGGGCATTGAGCTGGGTCTGATGCATCGATGGAGTCCATGAATCGATGGGAGTTTATCGCGATCCAGCGCTCATCGCTTGATCACGGGCGGGGCCTCAACAGGCTTCCTCTCCGGAGATTTTCGCCCCGGGAAGACCAGCTCCTTGGGAACGTTGCTGCCGTCGATCACGACCTCGGGCCGGGATCCGCCGCTCGAAGCGCCATGAGAGTATCCGTGCTGCGCGGGCGCACGCTGAGCACCCGTTCTTTGAGACGAAAACCTGGGCTGCGAGGCCGGCACGCGGCCTTCTGGCAGAGGGACCTGTGGGCGCGACAGAACGGAATTCACTTCTTTCTGCCGCTCCAAAGCGATGCTTAGGAACTTCACCATGCTGCTTCCCGGAAAGGGCTTTCCTTGAAAAAGATGGGCGTGGAGGGCCATCCGAAACTCGCGAGCGACCTGCTGAGCCTGGTAATTGGCCCGGCTATTGATGGCATCCAACTCTTGGTCCTGGATGGGACCGCAGAAGGCCGAGCAGCTGCAAAGCAGCCCCATAGAAACCTTTAAAGTTAATAACTTACCCCTATGCATCGCATCCCCTGGAGCTTTCTTGTAAAGCAAGCTTCCATTTCTTGAATTTGTTGACCATTTTAGTATAATTCAAGACTGGGGTGAATTCCAACTTCTTTTGGGGACCATAGGGGTGAAATTCAGTAATCGTCCGAGGCATTCCTCAGGCAAATGGCTTGTGATCGGGATCACGTTGATCGGAATGCATTTCGTCGCGCCTGCACATGCCGCGAGGACTTGCTTGAGTACGATGGCGCCGATCGCGCCGCTTCCCTCGCCGAACCCATCAACTTCTGGCGCCGCGCGCCCTGATCCCAACTCACGCCCCGCTCACGACCCGCAGGTCGATGCCCTGATCGCCGCGGCAAGGCAGAATTGTTCTAATCAGCTACCGGCGATGTTGGCTGAAACATTCGGCCAGGCCCTGGAGGCGATCGAAGAGCAAGCCGAGGCGCTGATCGAGGATCGGGAATTCGGCGAGTACCCCTACGCGCAAATCATTCGAAACGTCTTTGACGACATCAATACGACGTTCTCCGATCTCAAATCCGCCGAAGCCGCCTTGGGCAGCCTGGCGAATGTCTTGGGCAGCTCCTCCACCGCGCCCGAGAGCGCCACGACGGTCTTTCCGGATCCCAAGTTCCCGTTCACCGCGGCGAAGCTCCTCAAGATGGCCGACGGAAGCCCCGCCTTCAACAAGGATCGCCCCGACGCGGACACCCCGCAAGAAGCGCTCCGCAGACAAGTGGCCGAGCAATTCGAACGCATGGCCCGCATTTTCGTCGCCGGCACGGATCAGCTCAATCGGGACTTCCCGGGCACCTACCCGGCCAGCGGGCCCAAGATCAAGGGGCTTTACCAGGGCTTCATGCCCGACCTGGTCAACGGCACCGACACCGTGATCCAGGGAGCTTTCTTGCCTGAATGGGGCACCTGCTCGAGCGGCGTCGCCAACACCTCGAACAAGGTTTACGAATGGTTCAAATTCCCGGACGGCAGTTACAAGAGCGAGCGAATCAACGGCAAATACCTGGAGAACCACACGCTCAATTGTTCCGGCAAGCCCATCCAAGGGCGAAAAGAGGCCCCGCCGGCGCGAGGTCAGGTCGTGAACACCTACATGCTGCTCATGAAGCGCATCGCCGAGGACCTGAGGAACGGCAAGATCGTCGCGCCTTCGGCGTATCCCGGAGTCTTCGATGCATGCACGCTCAAAGCCGAGCTCATCGCCGGCCTGAGGGAGAAGCTGCGAGCGATCCACTTCGATCCCAAAAGCGGGTTGAAGATCACCGAAGTGCAAGCGGTTGCCTGCGGCGAGCTCGCCGGCCTCACCGAGAGGGATAAGCTCAATCTCGTCAAAGGCGAAAGCAAAGTCACCAACCAGCAGATCCGGAGCTGCATCATGGCGCACCAGCAGATGCAGGTCGAATCCAAGCTGGTCACGCAGTACGCGTACTGCACCTGGAAAGTGATCGGCGACGAACTCAGGCTCCGCCTTCTCAATATCCTGCTCAACCCGGGGTCCGCGGAATACCGTGGACCAAAAAGCCCTCGGCACTCTCCCGACCAGGAAAAGGAAGAGCCTGTGCCTGCCTCGTTCGGCTGGCTGGGTTTTGCGCTCGCTCTGCCCGCCTTCGCTCGAAGGAGAAACAGGTCTGAAGCCCTGGTCGCGCTGGGAGTCCTTTCGATGCTTCTGCTGTCCGGCCCGGGTTGCCGCAAGAACTCCAAGCCCGTCGATGCCAGCTGCGGGGGCGGATACAATGCGGATGAACGCTGGTACACGCCTGTAGCTTACGGACGCGGCGAGCCTGGCGACGGGCTTTTTGGCTCGCCTGGGGTCCAAGCCGGCTCCACGATTTTCACTCCAAGAGAGGAAACCGCGAACACGGGCTGGAGACCCATCTGCGAGATCAGCTGCCAGGCCATCCGGCAGACGCTCGAAGCTTACCGCGAGCAGACGCTTCGCGTCCGCAACCAGACGCAAGATCCTGGGATCCAGGAGTGGGCTGACGCGATCC
>CAYNDM010000211.1:0-523 GCA_964395265.1 uncultured Bacteriovoracaceae bacterium | reverse complement strand
CTTCCAGCAGCAGCTCGAAGCCTGCAGAAAGCTCCGCTTTCAGGCATTGGATGCGCCCAAGCGAGCCCGATCCAAGCACAAGGCCGAAGCCGCCCGGGCATCCGCTCAGAAGGCGGGCGAAGCGTGCCTTTGCTCCCTTCCGGCAGGGGTCGAGTTCGGCGTTCTTACCGAAGCCGACGTGGCCAACATCTTCGAAAACGAGCAGTTCAACCAAGGAGGCGTCATCTCCGACCAGAACACCACCGAGTCCACGGTAGGCGGCAACCTCCCCGACATCCCGCCCCATCTCGGTGACACCGTCACGTCCGGAGGCGATGCCTACGGAAGGGGATCCATTGCCAGAGGCACGGCCAATCGCGAGAGCGGGACTGGTTCGGGCGCGGGCGATGCTTCGGACCAGCTGAGCCAGCCGGCGTCGCTTGCCGGCTCGAAATCAGGTAAAAACGCATTGGACTCCGGGCACTCCAAATCACTCTTCGACCGCATGCTCGAGGAAGCGAACCGCCAGCTCGGAGGACTCTGG
>CAYNDM010000210.1:668-5931 GCA_964395265.1 uncultured Bacteriovoracaceae bacterium | reverse complement strand
CCCCTGGATCCAATAACCTGGCTTTGGATATCGGTCAGGTTTTCCTCATGGGCGACCTGGCCACCAACTATACGGACAGCATCGGCCTCCAGCTGCATTACACTTACGGCGTAAGCGAGATGTTCGGCTTTGATGCGAGCTTCGGCTTTTCCCAGCATTCTGACGGCGAATACACGATGGCCACTCTTCTGACCGGCCTGAGAACGAACCTGGCTTGGTACGATAAGGTGATCCCTTACGCGGTCGCAGGGGTGGGCTTTTACAAACCCAGCATCAAACTCACCAACGAGGTCGGGTCTTCCCTGTCACCCGTGCTCTTCGGCATCCACTTGGGTCCCGGCGTCGACCTGGAGCTGACCAAGCAACTCTACTTCGGCGCAGCCCTGACTTTTCACGACATTTTTGGTTCCGAGCGCAAAACCACCCAAGGCGTCGTGGACGTCGGCGGCACTTACATCACCTTCCTGATGCACATCGGATATTCGTTCTAAATCGGGTTCTCTTCCCGGAATCAGGATCAAGTGTTCGCGCGCTTGTTGACGATCTTTTCGACCAGGGATTCGTCCACTTCGTATTCTTTGGAGCAGAAGTCGCAGCGAACCATGGGTTTATCTTCCTCACGCACGAGCGTCCGAAGCTCGTCGATACCGATCAGCGACAACGCGCGCTCCACGCGTTCCCAGGAGCAGTTGCACTGAAAGCGGATCGGCTTCTCCTCGACAATGATGAACGCGGTGTTTTCGAAGATCCTGGCGAGCAGATGAACTGGATTCTCGCTCTTGTTGATCTCGGCGGCCAGCGAATGGATCTCATGGATCTGCCGCTCGATCGCTTTGACTTCCTCCGAGCTGGCCCCCGGCAGAGCCTGGATCAGAAACCCTCCTGCGGCGGCGACCTGACCTTTCTCATCCAGATTGACCGCGATCCCTACCGCCGATGGGATCTGCTCGCTCTGTAGCCAGTAAAAGGTCAGATCCTTGGCCAAGTGACCCGTAAGAAGCGGCACGGTACCCACGTACGGCTGCTTTCCCTCGCCCCCTTTGGAGCGAAGCACAGAAAGCATTCCCTGTCCCCAGGGGCCGATTCCTTGCTCTTCCATGGCCTTGATCGCCTCAGGAGAGAGAGCGCGCTCCACGACATAGCCGCGGACCGTAGCATCGGGATAAGCATCTACCAGCGCCTGCTTGAAATAGCCTTCGCCCTGGATGTTCAGGTTCATCCGCTCGCCGGGCTTGCAATATGAGGCCAGAAACAGGGCTCCCAGTACCGCCTCGCCCAAGCCACGCGCCCCCATACCCTCGAGCTGGTGGATTTCGGTCATGGAGCGAATGAGCTGGGTAGCCTGGATCGCGACCCCACGGATGTTTCCCTGGGTCGATATGCATTTAATCCAGCGATCCGAGGTAGTTTTTTCAGACATCGTTCTCCCAGGCTTAGCATAAAGTTCGAGGAGCCGTCACCCTTGCCCGCGGATTTGCACTGCAGCGAGCAGGCTTGTCAGCCGCATTCGTTTTTGATAGGGATAAACATCCCTAAAAACCTCGCTCACCGAGGGGGCACTTTTTACCGCATGCTTCAAAACTCAGGAAGCATCGACTTTTTCGGCCCGATTGACTCATGAACGCAAATGAATCGCGCGACCGAACCGGCTCTGCCGGACGAAAGGCACGCGTCCACGTGGCATAGCCGCGTGGGGAAATGGAGGGACAATGTCCTTGCGTTTTGGTGCATTCATCGGTGCTTGGGTAATCGGTTTATCGACGGGAGCCTTGGCCGAATCGAATCTGCCCGAACATCCTGAAGCTCTGGCCGCTTATCTTCACTCCAGGAGCATCCGCCAATTCCTGACTGAGGACCAGCGAAGCGAGCTGCCTCTCCTGACCGAGCAAACAGCCACTCTGGCGAAGCAGCTGGGGCCCAGTTGCGCCAGTGGCGACTTCGCCGAGCTCTACTTACATGACCCTGCTTCGAGCGAGCCTGTAGATAGCGAACCCGTGGGCTATGAGGCCCTGGTTTTCTGCGAAGACGAGCCCAGCCCCGCAGTGGCGCTCCTTTTCGATCGCGACTTGCGGTACCTGGCGGCCTTCAGCTTGGCGAAATAGCCGGCTCCTGGCTTCAGCCAGGTAAGCGTCTCGAGAAACTTCGCTCTCAAGAAATCGAGAGTGTTTCGTCGTCCTCTTTTGCTTTCGCGCGAATAATCCTACAATTGATCGAAAAGTTCCCGCGCGACTGGGGGACGTTCAACCGATTCATTGAGAGACACCCATGATGAAACAAAAGTCCACACTCTACCTTCTTGGAATCGTCACGCTGGCCACGGCCGGCGCGCTCTCCGCTCAGGCCCTCGAGGCTCTCCCCAAGCTTCCTCCGATCCCGGCCGAAAACCCGATGAGCGAAGCGAAAATCTCGCTTGGAAGACAGCTGTACTTCGACACCCGTCTATCAAAGGACAACACGATTTCATGCAATTCCTGCCACAACGTGATGAAAGGCGGAGAAGACAATCGCGCCACCTCTCTCGGAGTAGGCGGAAAAACCGGTGATCGCTCCTCCCCCACGGTTTGGAATGCGGCTTTCCTTTCGGTTCAGTTTTGGGACGGGCGCGCGGCGACTCTTGAGGACCAGGCCAAAGGCCCTCTGATCAATCCCGTCGAGATGGCCATGCCTAACCATGAGGCCGTCGTCGAGAGATTGAAAAAAATCCCGGGATACGTGACCCAGTTCAAGGCTGTCTTTCGAGATCAGGATCCGCTGACCATCGACAATGTCGCAAAAGCGATCGCGGCGTATGAGCGAACGCTCATCACGCCCAACAGCCCCTACGACCGGTACGTGGCTGGCGATAAAAAAGCGCTCTCCGCTCAAGCACAACGAGGGCTCAAGCTTGTCCAGGAAGTTGGCTGTCTGGCCTGCCACAGCGGTCCCAATTTCGCAGGTCCCCCACTCCCCACGGGTACAGGCTTCTATCAGAAGTTCCCGCTCATTCCCGGCACCGAGTACGACAAGAAGTACCAGCTCAGCAAAGATCTGGGCCGCTTCAACGCCACTCACAAGGAAGAGGACAAAAATATGTGGCGCGTTCCGACCTGGAGGAATATCGCGCTCACCGCCCCCTACTTCCACAACGGTTCAGTGAAAACCCTGGATCAAGCCGTTCAGGTCATGGCCAAGACCCAGCTGGGCAAGGAGCTGACACGGGATGAGACCAAAGACATCGTCGCGTTTCTGGAAAGTCTGACAGGCGAGTTTCCGAAGCAAACCGTTCCGCAGCTTCCAGAAACCCCAAAAGGCGTGAAGTTCTGAAATTCGGGCGCGCGTTCTTGTCGATTCGGCGGATCGAGGCACCGATTCATCCAAAGCTTACGTTCATTCAAAGCCTACGATCCGCTCAGGTTCGCCACGAGCTCGGCAAGGATTCGAAAATCGTCTTTGTCTTTCGGATGCAGGAGAATCGGCTCGTAGTCCGGATTCAGCGGGGCCAATCTGATCTGGCGATGCTTCCACTCACCTTCGGACGTGGGGATCTTGGATGAGGAGTATTGTTTGACCGTGTAACTTCCGCCGGTTTCCGGATCGGCCGGGCCTCGATATTGCGCAAGCACGATCCGACCTTGCCTGGTGCCCGCAGGTTCGGCGCGAAAAACGAGATAGTCTCCGTCTTTGATCTTCGGAAGCATCGAATCGCCCTTGGCACGAATCACGAACATTCGCTCATCCAGGGCCATGTCCGGAGGCACCTTGACCCAGCCTTCGGGCCGCACCTCTTCCCCGGCCCCGAAATATCCAGCGGCTGCTCGCGCGGAGAAGCAGGGAAGGAGAGTCTTGAACGCCTGCTTTCGAACCCGAGGATCATCGGGATCCAAAATTTGAATGGCCTTCACCGGGGCCGAAGGAGTCGAAGCCGCCTGGAAGTCCATGAGTTGCTTGGGATCGACCCCTAAAGCTTGCGCGTATCGAAAGAGAGCGGACACGGTCACAGCCCCGCTGCCAGTCTCCAGGCGATGAATCACGCTCGCGCTGAGATGGTCGCTCTCCTTGGCCAGGCGATCGATCGAGTATCCCCGTTGAGTACGGAGCCTCTGACAGTGGTCGCCAAGAGCTTTGAGCAGCGGAGCATCCTTGAAGTGTCTACGTGGAGACCGCTTCTTCTTCTTCAACACATTGAAAATGGTAGCTTTTCCCGATTGGCTTAGCTTTCTGTTTGCAGAACAAATGTTGTTCTGTATAAGGAACGGAATATGACCTCGAAAGATGCCTCTTCAGGATTCAGTCCCGATTCGACAGACAGGCAATACCTGGTCGTAGAGGACTCGCTTGAGATTCAAGACTGCTACGCAAACTTGTTCAAATGCGCGGGCCAGAACGTCGCCCTGTTCTCAGCGGCACGCGAGGGCCTCGAGTATTTCATCCGGAATCAGAAAAAAATTATCGCAGTCATCACGGACGGTGCTCTTCCAGACCGGGACGGGCTCTGGCTCGCCAGACAGATCCGCGCATTGAACGCATCCGTGCCGATTGTCCTGGCTTCCGGCGACTCGGATACCTATCGAATTCGAGGTGGCACCATGGTGTTCAACGCCTACCTCGAAAAGCCATTCACCCAGAGCAAGTTCAATCAAATCTTGTCGGACCTGCCAGTCTCCCTGAAGGGATCCTCGTCGCCTCGTCGATGATCCCCCAGAATCAGGATCGATAGTGCCGGACTTCCTCCGAGGTGCGCCCTGCCGGGCGCACAACGAAAAGGCCCCGGGATCTCTCCCGAGGCCTTTCCAACTTCCAATTGGATCGCTTGAAATGGATTACATTCCGTAATCCATGCCGCCCATTCCAGGAGCGCCACCCATCGGGGCAGCGGCTTCTTTCTTAGGCTTCTCAGCAATCAGCGTCTCGGTGGTCAGCATGAGGCTGGCAACCGAAGCAGCGTTTTGAAGAGCGCTACGAGAGACCTTTGCAGGATCGATCACGCCTGCAGCCAAGAGGTCTTCGTAGGTTTCGGTCAACGCGTTGAAGCCAAAGCCTATATTGCTGTTGTTCAGCACTTTGTCGACAACGATCGAACCTTCATGGCCTGCGTTTCCAGCGATCTGGCGCAGAGGCTCCTCAAGGGCGCGGCGGATAATGTTCACGCCAGCCTGCTGCTCGGGATTGAGGCCCTTCATGCTATCAAGAGCCTTGGCAGCACGAAGGAGCGCGGTCCCGCCGCCAGGAACGATGCCTTCTTCGACCGCAGCGCGGGTTGCGTTGAGGGCGTCTTCGACTCGGG
>CAYNDM010000210.1:0-658 GCA_964395265.1 uncultured Bacteriovoracaceae bacterium | reverse complement strand
TTCTTCTCCTTCATCTCGACTTCGGTGGCTGCGCCGACGTTGATCACGGCGACCCCACCCACGAGCTTCGCAAGACGTTCCTGGAGCTTCTCGCGGTCGTAGTCGGAAGTGGTCTCTTCGATCTGGCTGCGAATGGTTTTCACGCGGCCTTCCACGTCAGCCTTCTTGCCCGCTCCATCGACGATGGTGGTGTTGTCCTTGTCGATGGTGACTTTCTTGGCCTGACCGAGATCCTCAAGACGAGCAGCCTCGAGCTTGTGACCGAGATCTTCAGAGATCACGGTGCCGCCGGTGAGGATCGCAATGTCCTGAAGCATCTCTTTACGACGATCGCCGAAGCCAGGAGCCTTCACGGCTGCGACCTGGAGAGTGCCACGGAGCTTGTTGACCACGAGGGTGGCCAGAGCTTCGCCTTCGACTTCTTCTGCGATGATGACCAGCGGCTTGGAGCGCTGAACGACCTTCTCGAGAATCGGGAGGAGATCCTTCATCGAGCTGATCTTCTTGTCGTAGATCAGGATGTAAGGATTCTCGAGAGCCGCTTCCATCTTCTCAGGGTTGGTAACGAAATAAGGAGAGAGATAACCGCGGTCGAACTGCATGCCTTCGCCGACATCAAGGGTGGTTTCAGCGGTTTTCGCTTCCTCGACGGTGATCA
>CAYNDM010000209.1:2046-5942 GCA_964395265.1 uncultured Bacteriovoracaceae bacterium | reverse complement strand
AATGAGCAGCAATGCCGGGACAACCATCAAGGCGGACTCGACGGTCGATGCCGTCAACGCGTCGAGCGGAAGCCGTTTACGAATGAGTCCATAGGTGGCGAAAGAGAAAGCCAGGCAGAGCGCGATGTAAGGCACCCGGTCTCCCAAAAGAGCCATCTGGAGCACGCCGGCTCCCACCAGCGCGACAGCCATCTTCTGCGGAACGCTCAGCTCTTCCTTCAATACCACCCTGCCCAGAAAGACCGTAACCAGGGGATTGATGAAGTAGCCCAGGCTGGACTCGAGCACCTGGCCTGAATTGACAGCGTAAATGTACAAGAACCAGTTTCCGCCGACCAAAATCGCGGCGAGCAGGAGCAAAGGCAGCTGATGCCGGGCCCGAATGAGCTGATGCAAGGATTCCCGGCCGTTCTTCCAACCCGCCAGGATCCCGAAGAAGACTGACGCCCAGATGATCCGGTGAGAGAGGATCACGAGCGCGGGGACCTCTTCCAGGAGCTTCCAATAAGCTGGGAACAACCCCCAGGCGGTGAAAGCGCCGAGCGCGCAGAGGACCCCTTTTCTGGGCTCAGTCTCAGGTCGAATATTCATCGGCTTAGGACTACAATACTGCGAGCGCGGAAGGAAACCAGCATTCAAAATGGCGACAACGTCCTCAGGCGACGCTCGAGGTGAATTCCTGCGGGCGATGCCCCTCGCGGACGGCGGGCTTGAGCCATTCGACGATCTGGAAAATAACCTCATCGGCGAACTCCGGTTCTCCCAATGTCTTTCCCAGGGACGGGAAGCGGTAGCAGGCGCTCAGATCTCCGTAGCGCATCAAATGCCGATAGACCGCGCTCTCGAATACCTCGGGCGGGCGTGAGTTGAATATCGGATCCGCCTCGCCATGAAGAACCAGGAAGGGACAGGTGAGGTTGTTCAGGTGAAAATTGCCGACAGTCGGGGCAAGCAGCACAGCGGCGATCATGGGATTGACCGGGTAAAAGTAATAGTATTCGCGCTCGATCAGGTCAGCGCTGTCCCTGAACCCGAGCAAAGTCACTCGGTCTCGATTGACCCCGCTTTGCTCCAGGCTGGTCCGATAATGGTCGATGACTTCCTGAAGCTCGAGCTTCTCTTCCGATCGCTTGAAACGATAGGTGGCGAACCCCGCTTTCGCTAACGCATGGCTCAACGATTTCCAGGACCCCCGTTCGATCTCCGACAATTCGCCTCCCGGGATCAGAAGGACCAGTGGCCGACGGTCTGGATACTCCGCGACATCGGGGCGTTCCACGATGGCTTGCCCGATTCGCCCGTTTCTAAGTTGGGCTTCGATCCTGATCTCTCCGCTTGCTTCAGGGCTTGGTTCAGACATGCCCAGACGAGCGTGCCAAGCTCATGCCAGTTTCGCGACTTTCGAAAAAGCCAGCTGATGCGCTTCGTGCAGCTCTTCCGGAGCGAGGAGGCATGACTTGCGATGGCAAACCAGGATCCTGGCACCCAACCCCAACTCACGTTGCTTCTGAAACAAATGCGGATGGCTGCAGACCAGGGCCGCCCTCTCGCCCGAGAGAATGACCGGTCCTTGCCACACCAGCAGCGCAAGCCCGAGAAGCTCGCCAAAGCCCAACGGATGCTTCTGAGCCAGGCCGTAGAGCGAGCTCAGCCGATCCTCGAGCTCCTGGCCATAGCATTCTCCCAGCTCTTCGGGGCGCATTTCGGCAAGCGCCGCCATGCATTCGAGCGCGACGGCAGTCCCGGATGGAATCGCCTGATCAAAAAGACTCTTCGGACGATGGATCAAGGGCTCATGATCATCACTGGTGAAGAAATATCCGGGCCCGCTCGGGTCTCGGAAATGCTTCAGGATCACGTCGACCCAGTTCTTGGAGGCATCCAGATAGCGCTGGATATTTCCTGGCGATTCTTCCACTCTCGCCAGATCCAGAGCGGCCATCGCCAAAAATGCGTAGTCATCCAGATACGCATTGAATCGGGCTTCTCCTCCTTGGAAGCTTCCTTTCAGCCTCCAATCCTCCGAGGCCATCCGGGTCACGACCAACTCGAAAGCCGCGCGAGCCGCGTCGATGGCGCGGTCGGCGAGCTCGGTTCGCGCATTTTGCCTCAGGGCGATCGACGCCCAGACCATCCCGCTGATCATCAGGCCGTTCCACGAGGCCAGGATCTTGGTATCCGTTCCCGGTGCAACTCGCCCTTGCCGGATCGTGAAGAGCTGCAGGCGAGCCGAATCCAGGAGCGAGCAAATCTCTTCGGGCGTTTTCCCCATTTTTGACGCGACTTCCTCGATCTCTTCCGCGACACACAGCACCGTCGTGCCGTTCTCGAAATTCCCCTGCGGAGTCACCCCGTAGCGCAGGATAAAGGCCTCAGCCTCGTCCCGCGAAAGCGCTTCGCGAATCAGGGACGGGGTCCAGACGAAGAACTTCCCCTCCTCGCCCTCCGAGTCGGCGTCTTGGGCGGCGAAAAAGCCGCCCTCAGGCGGACGCCTCTCGCGAAGCACCCATTCCACGGTCGCGGCCACGGCGTGGACCAACTCCTCCTTTTCTTCCATTCGCAAAACCTCGGCTCCGGCGAGCTTGTAGGTCAGCAGCACTTCTGAAATGAGCTTGAGCAAGAGGCCATTGTCGTAAAGCATCTTCTCGAAGTGTGGGACGACCCACTCGGCGTCCACAGAATAGCGGCTGAAACCGCCTCCGAGGTGATCGAAAATCCCGCCGCGAACCATCTTTCTCAAGGTCAGGAGCGTGGCATCGCGGCCTTGCGCGACATCGGAGCAGATCCCCATTCTCCAGAGAAACGAAAAAACCATCGGGTTGGGAAACTTCGGCGCGCTTCCGAGCCAACCGTTCCGCCAATCCACGCTCTCGAGGATCCGCCTCGCGATCTCCCCGAGACTCGAGGGATCAGGAAGCGATTTGCCTTCGCTCGAATACCGATCGACTCGAGACAGTGCGCTCATCAGGCTCACGGCGTTCGACTCGACGCTCTCAGGCTCGTCTCGGTAAGCATCTGAAAGGGCCAGTAGGACTCGCTTGAATCCGGGCCGGCCATACCGATCGTCGGGCGGAAAGTAAGTTCCCCCGAAATAAGGTTTCAGCTGCGGAGTGAGGAATACGGTCAACGGCCATCCTCCGGAACGGGTCATGAGCTGCGCCACGTTTTGGTAAATCTGATCCAGGTCCGGGCGCTCCTCGCGGTCCACTTTGATGTTCACGAAACGCTCGTTCATGATTCGAGCGATCTCCGGATCCTCGAAGCTCTCGTGCGCCATGACATGGCACCAATGGCAAGACGAATAACCGATGCTCAGCAAGATGGGTTTGTTTTCCGAGCGAGCTTTGGTGATCGCGTCCTCTCCCCAGGGGAACCAATCCACCGGATTGTTCTCATGCTGTTTCAGATAGGGGCTGGTCTCGCTCGCGAGTCGGTTGGGCATGCCCGGATCTTAGCATCCGTTCGAGCACGACGCAGAGACAAAGAACTCCGGACGGTCGAAAATGTCGGGACTCGACGCGCAAACGAAACCCGGCGCGCGATGCGCTCTGGGCTCTCGCTCATCGTGGACACGCTTCATAAAGCCAGCGATAGCATACGAAGCCGCTTGATCCGGTCGCGAAGCTCTGCCGCCGCTTCGAACTGAAGCGCTTTGGCCGAATCCTTCATCGCATTCTCCATCTTCACGAGAGTCTTGGGCAAATCCGCTATCGAGATGAAGTACTCGCCCGCAAGCTCCCGGATCTCCTCGGCTCGAGTGGCCTCATCGAGCAGATCCAGCTCCGCCACCGCCGAAGCTGGGGATTCGGCCGCGCTCCAGATGCTCTTTCCATGTCCCGAGCCGGCGCCCGTCCGGAGCGCGCGCTTGGCGAGCTACGCCCGGTCGTGGAGCTTGA
>CAYNDM010000209.1:0-2036 GCA_964395265.1 uncultured Bacteriovoracaceae bacterium | reverse complement strand
TTTCCTTCCTCATCCAGAGTCGGGGTGATCGGCGCCGGGATGGCCTTCTGGATCGTCTTCGGGACGATTCCGTGCTTCTGATTGTATTCGTCCTGGATCTTCCGGCGGCGCGCGGTCTCGTCGATCGCCTTGCGCATGCTCTCAGTGACCTTGTCCGCGTAGAGAATGACGAACCCCTCGGCGTTGCGGGCCGCGCGGCCGATGGTCTGGATGAGCGAACGCTCGCTGCGCAAAAACCCTTCCTTGTCGGCATCCAGGATCGCGACCAAGGCGACCTCGGGCAAATCGAGCCCTTCTCTCAAGAGATTGATGCCGATCAGCACGTCGAAATTGCCGAGACGCAGGTCACGAAGGATCTCGATTCGCTCAAGCGTTTCGATATCCGAGTGGAGATACTTCACCCTCACCCCCTGCCCCTGGTAGTAGCGGGTCAAGTCCTCGGCGAGCTTCTTGGTCAGCGTCGTGACCAGCACCCTGAAGCCTCGGTCCACCGTCTTCCGGATCTCGTGCAGAAGATTGTCCACCTGATCCGTCGCCTTTCGTACTTCGACGACGGGATCGAGAAGCCCTGTGGGGCGAATCACCTGCTCAACGACCTCGCCTCCGGCTTTTTCGAGCTCATAGAGGCCTGGCGTGGCCGAAACGTAAATCGTCTGATTCAGCGAGGCTTCCCACTCTTAAAAGCTCAGAGGCCGGTTGTCGAGCGCCGAGGGAAGCCTGAAGCCGTGCTCGACCAGCGTACTCTTTCGGGCGCGGTCACCCCTGTACATCCCGCCAATCTGAGGCACGGTCACGTGGCTCTCGTCGACGATCAAAAGCCAGTCTTTCGGAAAATACTCCAAAAGTGTCGGAGGCGGCGCTCCCGGCGGCCGCCCTGTCAGATGCCGAGAGTAGTTCTCGATGCCTTGGCAAAAGCCCAGCTCCTCGATCATCTCGAGATCGAAGAGCGTCCGCTGCGAAAGGCGTTGCGCCTCAAGCAGCCTTCCCTGCCTTTCGTACTCTTGCAGCCTCTCGCGCAGCTCGGCCCGGATCGACTCGATAGCCGCCTTTCGGTTTTCCTGCGAGGTGACGTAGTGGCTGCCCGGATAGATGGTGATCCGGTTCAGCTTCTGGATCCTCACTCCTCGCAAGGGATCGACTTCCGAGATCGATTCGATCTCGTCGCCGAAGAACTCGACCCGAATGGCGCGCTCCTCTTCATAGGCCGGGAAGATCTCGACCACGTCCCCGCGCACCCGGAACGTCCCTCGATGGAAATCCACGTCATTTCTCTTGTACTGGATCTCGATCAACTTGCGGAGCATGTCCTGACGCTTCAGCTCCCGTCCCACCTCGAGATAAAGGAGCATGCCTTCGTATGCCTCGGGGGATCCCAGACCGTAGATGCAGGAGATCGACGACACGATCAATACGTCGTTGCGCTCCAGGAGCGAACGCGTGGCCGAATGCCGAAGCTTGTCGATCTCGTCGTTGATCTGCGAATCCTTCTCGATATAGGTATCGGTCGACGGGATATACGCTTCGGGCTGGTAGTAGTCGTAGTAGCTGACGAAATACTCCACGGCGTTGTCGGGGAAGAATTCACGGAACTCGGAGAAAAGCTGCGCAGCGAGCGTCTTATTATGGCAGAGCACCAGCGTCGGCTTGTTCACCTGGGCGACGACGTTGGCCATGGTGTAGGTCTTGCCCGAGCCCGTCACGCCCAATAAGACCTGCGATTTCCTGTTCTCCCGAATCCCCCGCGTGAGCGCCTCGATGGCCTGCGGCTGATCGCCGAAGGGCTGAAAGGGAGTGCGCAGTTCGAATTTCCGATTGCTGAATTTGAGCATAGCGCTCCCTTATATCGCGTTCTGCGCTTTTCAGGCACGCTGTAACGCGTTAGACTCAGCACAAATATGGTGAACCAGTCAGACGGCCCAGCAAAACTGCGACATCCGATCGTTCTCGTCCACGGCCTTGGCGCGATGGGCACGATCGGTCCCGTCGAATACTTTCATGGCATCCCCAAACGGCTTTGCGAAGCAGGCAATCAGGTT
>CAYNDM010000208.1:3537-6003 GCA_964395265.1 uncultured Bacteriovoracaceae bacterium | reverse complement strand
CATGAACAGAGACTACTGGATTGAAGCCAGTTACACAAAATTCAGGACACTCCCAGCTCGTCTAATGTTTGATAAAACATAGTTCATCTCCGCTTCAAATGCATGGTGCCGGAAGTGAATCTCTCCAGTTGTCGAATACACCGTTGTCCTAATATTCCTGCTTAGGACATCTCCTGATTTGTCTGCCAACCAAAGTACATCAAAGGTGTCCAATAAGACATCCGTATTGCCGCCTGCAAGTAGTTCGCGCCCCCCCGGTAATTCAGAGGCAGACCCCTTCTTCCTATCATCTCTTGATAAACGAATGGTACCAGTAATTGTACCCCCATCTTCGTTCTCCGTCTCCACCTTTGCGATCAGATCAAAGATTGCAGCTGTCTTAGATTTTTCAAGCTGCGAAGGCAGCTTTGTTAGAAGGCTACTTGATAGTCCGTCTAGAGCTAGTGCCTGGCTCATAAATTGGACCGCCTGGTGAAGGATTTTCTTCTTCTCGGCCCCCATGTCCGAGATTGAATCAAAGCGCAGCTCGACGGTTTTCCGGGAGGTATGGATCTCAAATACGACATTTACAGACACGTCTTCATAGACGATCTGGGCCCACTCGCGGTTGTTGTGAGTGATTCGGACAGATTTATCAATTCGTGGAATCTGAATGACTTTGCCCATTCGTAGGAGGAATCTCTCTCCTTGCACCTGAACCTGCTCTAAGCGCATACCAAATACGAGCTTTTCCTTTTTGCTAGTCCCTTTGGTGTACTTTTCAAATCTCTCTGAGAGAGTCTTCGCGTTAGGGATCTCTTTCCAGGACTCTTGGGGTAGGTCGTACAAATAAATGTGCTTACGACCATTGTTTTTAATTTCTTCCAAAAACTGTCTGACCTGCTCAGCTTTAAGGCGCCCTTCTTCCAGATGTTTCTCAACACGCTCAATCGGGTCTCCAGATCGAACAAGGTCGAGATTTTTGAGCCAGGTTCTGATCATCAGATCAGGAACGCTGCGTAATTCTGAAATCATCTGCACCCCCAAATATGAAGAAAGTGCATGGAGAGTAATGCCATAGTCATGGATCGGCAAGGAAATGCGCGACAAAAGACTGTGCAATAGCAAGGCTATTTCGACCCTCTATCGGTTTGACGCGTTAGTTTGTTCTAGGAGCTTTATAAATTTCTCGGATGACCACCAGAATCAAAAGTTCTCACGGCATTACGTGGAGCAAGGGCTTTAAGTGTGGCCCACACTCTCAGCTCATCAAGCTTTCCCATCATGATCGCAATCCCAATCACCACCATCAACCCTTTGATCAACCCACTCAAATCTACCGGTTTCATATCCTAAGTTCCTTCCGTCCCAATGGGACAATCTAAGGACCTAAGACAACCTGGTTGGCCACTTCAGCAGGCGTCCGAGAGGGGATCCGACCTTAGCCAAAAGTTAGCCAGATCTTAGCCAACTCAGGAAATGCCGGGGCATCTCGAGACACGTCGAAGCTGCTCAGAACGGATATATCGCTTGAGACACTCCGTTGTTTTCATTTTGAATTGAGTTATTGGCTAAAACTGAAGGTGGAAAAATGGAGGTGACGACTGGACTCGAACCAGCACAAAACGGTTTTGCAAACCGTCCCCTTAGCCATTTGGGTACGTCACCCCACTTTGTGGCCTTCCTTTTGGCTAGCAAGTCTTTCCATTCTTTGTCAACGTTGCAGTATCGCACGAAAAATCTTTGCCGATGCGCATTATGCGCTCCAAAAGGGGGAAGGTTGGGTACCAGCAAGATCGAGATTTCCAGCGAAGAGATCGCCAACTTGGTCGAGGCGATGGATGTTTTGCTGTTCCACTGGGGAGATGCGAGTGGCCCTCGCGAGGCGACGCTGGCGCTCCGCAGGCTTTCTGAGTGTATTGATCGAATTCAGCTCGTACGGCTCGGTGATCTCGAAGAGCAGATCCTTCGACTGGCGGACGAGACGGCAAAGGCTCTGGGCAAGCGCGTGAGATTGGTGACGCAGGGATTTGAGCGCTATTGGGTGTCTCCTCGTCACAGAGCAGTTTTGTCCACGGTCCTGATTCATGCCATCAGGAACGCAATCGACCACGGCATCGAGGACCGCGAGCAGCGTGAGGCGGCGGGCAAGGATGCCGTAGGCACGATTAAAATCTGGGTGGAGTTGAGAGGGGTAGAGCTGATCATCCGGGTTTTCGATGATGGGAGAGGACTCAGTCTGGATGCCCTTCGTGCTCGAGGGAGGGAGCTGGGGCTCGTCGGTGAGTTTTCGGATCCAAATGAGGTATTGGAGCTCCTGTTCGCGCCAGGGTTCTCAACTCGCCGGGTTCCGAATGCCGTCAGCGGACGGGGAGTCGGGTTAAATGCGGCTCGCTCCGCAGTACGTGAAACGGGGGGCTCGCTTTCAGTGGAAATGCGCGAAGGACGCTTCTGTCTAGTGGCGACTTTGCCTGTCGATCGTATCGG
>CAYNDM010000208.1:0-3527 GCA_964395265.1 uncultured Bacteriovoracaceae bacterium | reverse complement strand
CTCCAGGTGCTTCCCGCCGAGGTGGATGGCAGATTCTTGTTCTTGCCTCCCGAGCAGCTGGGTTCGCGCGAGGAGCAGCCATCGGGAAAGATCAGAGTTCAGCTCAAAGAAGGCGACTTCGCAGAGTCGCTCGAATGCGACAGGCTGGGTGAGGAGCACTTCAAGTTATTTCGGTTTGTCCCGCCGACTTCATTCCCATCCCAAGGAACGGCCGACCCCGCTCCGATTGCTTCGGGGATGGGAGGAGGTCTTGCTGCCCGAGCCGAGAACGGGCGCTTAGGCGGCCTTTTCACATTTTCTCTTGAAAACCCATCGTCGGGTCCCGGGTCAGACGCCGGTTCGATCTCGTCCCCAGAGATGCTTGTGTAGTTGGATCTGAAGCCTCGCAGGCAGCCGGTCTTCAAGGATCCTTTCGGCAAGCCAGACTGCTTCGACTCCGGGGAATGTCCCGGGCATTTCCCGAGCGACTAGCGCGGGCGAAAAGAGAATTTCCTGGGTAGGAATCGGATAACGGGCCAGAACTCCTTTGGCCCAATCATAATCCTCTTTCGAGGCGATGACGAATTTCACCTCGTCACTGGGTTTGAGGTACTGGAGGTTCTCCGCGAATCCGCCACGGCTCATGCCGCTCGAAGGCGTCTTGATATCCATGATGATCCGGGCATCAGCGGAGACATTCGCAATGGAGACCTCGCCGTGGGTCTCGATGCTCACCGAGTAGCCTTGGTGCTTGAGTTCTTTAACGAGGGCAGGGGTGTATTTTTGGAGAAGGGGCTCTCCCCCCGTGACCAGGACGTGTTTCACGTCAAATGGCTTCAGTCGCTCCAGGATCTCGCCGATGCTGAGTTTCTCGCCGCCTTTGAATGCATAGGCCGAGTCGCAATAGGTGCATCGAAGATTGCATCCGGTGAGTCGGACGAACCCGAAGCGAACTCCGCAGAGGGAAGTTTCGCCTTGGAGTGAGTGGAAAATTTCTGAGACAAGAAGCTCCTCGACAGGCACCACGCAGGCATATCACAGGACCAGGAGATCTTCACTTAGGCCACGCCAGGGTAAAAAGAGCGAATCCCGGATCGCCTGCTGCGACCCGGGATTCGTGAGAAAGAAGAGGGGGTCCTTTGGGGGACCCCCCTTTGAAACTGCATGGGCCATTCTGGCCTGTAGCTCCGCCTTTGGCAGCTCGGCTGGCATGGGCTGTTCGGGGTAAAACAGCCTGTAGCCCCGTGGCTTTGCGTTCCCGACCTTTCGGTCGGCTTGCCTTTTTCAAAGGGGGTTAGGTTGAAACCACCCTCTTCCACGGCCCGATCCGTAGGCCAAACCGATTCATTGAGCAGGGACTCTTGTTATTGGCTTGATCCACTTCCACGTCCCTATATAAGCCGCTTTCTGCAACCAAACTTTAATATAAACAGGATAACGCAATGCGAAATTTTGTCAATAGTCTCTTTAACCGTTCGAAATAGCAGCAAGATTTTCGAGCATCCTTGACACCAAAGTCCGCAGTTTAGAGAATAGGGCGCCATGCCGGAATCAAATTCCCACTCAGCCAAACGATGGCTTCCGAAGTTTTCGATCGGGGTCGTCCTGGTCGCCATCTTAGGTGCGTCGGTCTATCTATTTCAGCAGCGCCGTTCGCCAATCCCTTTTTTTAAGGCAGTCGATGTCGCATCGAACGGTTCCGCGGCCGAAGTGCTCAGTTTGAGCGGGGGCATTCAGATTCGGGAACAGGGCGGTAAGCAGCGTGAATTGAAGCCCGGCGACTCTCTTCGCCTGGGATCACATATTGTTGCTGAGCCCGGTGCCTCAGCGGAGCTTCGGACAAATGCCCAGATCCTGATCGGATTGGGTGGGGAAGGGAATTTCGTCTTTGAAGAAGCGCGAGCCAATGAGGACCGCTCGATTCGAACGAGCTCTTGGTATGTGGGACGCGGTCGGGTTCGCGCGAAGATCGGGTTGGATTCGCCGAGCGAAAATTGGAGGCAGCTCAAGGCGCCCTCGGCTCGCGTGCTCGGGAAAAAAGGCGAGGTGGGCCTTCGGATTCCTCTTGGAGGAGGTGGACAGGTCTGGGGCGTTGGCGATGGAGTGGATGCCCAGGTCGAATGGGAAGACGGACGGAAGTTGCGCCTGTCCCCTGGTGTGATGGAGTATCTCTGAATGCGCTTGCGGAGCTGGCCCGTCTTCTGCCTTTCTGCCCTGTTGTTGCCAATCGGTTTGTCTCATGCCGCGGTATTTGAGGACGAGGTCGAGCGTGACTTCGCCGTTCGGTCCATCGGGCAGCTTCAAATCACCAATCTCCGTGGGGGGATCACGGTCAAAGGGTGGGCTCAGGACAAGATTCGGGTCAATGCCAAGCGCAAGGTCCAGGCCGAAAGCGCTGACGAAGCCAAGCAGTTTTTCGATGCGCTGGACTTTCGCTATCAAACCAGTGGCAAGGACATCGAGCTTTCTGCTCAGTATGGAGGCGGGCGTGATATTCACCAGCGCCTTCGCGAGCGCCAGAACCCGCGTACCTCGATGGACATGGTCGTGCTTGCCCCGGCCAATTTCCACCTGAGGGTCTGGGCAGTGGATGGCGCCGTCGCAGTGACCGGGTGGAATGGTCCTTTGGAAGTGCGAACCGCCAAGGGGAAGATCGAAATCAGCGACATGGGCTCGCCCAATGCCTCCTTGCTCTGTCCGTATTGCCCGATCCGGGCCTCAAAGATCCGGGGTTCTTTGCGGTGTATGGGCGGAACCGGCAACGTCGTGGTTGAGGACGCGCAAGGCGATCAGCTTTTCGTCGAGACCAGTTCAGGAAACCAGAAGCTGGATCGGATTGTCGCGCAGCAGCTGTATATCTCCAAATCCGGTCGCATCGAAGGTCGAGCATTGAAAGGCAAGATAGAGTTCCATTCGACGGAAGGGGATGTGGAGATTCTGGACGCTTCGGGCTTCGCCAGCGGGAACACCTCTTCGGGGAATGTCCGGATTCAAATGAAGGACTGGCGTTTCGAGGATCGCGCTCTGATCGAATCCGTTCAGGGGAGTGTATCCGTTCAGCTTCCCGCGACCTTTAGCGGTGAGGTGGATGCTCGCAGCGTGGCAGGGAAGGCTAAGGTCGATTTTAAACTCAAGTCCCAGTACAACCCGAACCTGATCGGCCCTCAGCCGGCCAACCATTTCCGCGGAAAGGTGGGCGAATCGGACGAGCAGCTGAAGCTGTTTTCGCGCGATGGCGACGTTCATCTTCTTAAAGGCCCTTGACGGCGGTGAATGCTCGGTCGGGTTGAAGGACCGTGACGGCGGCGAATGCTACCTCGGCTGTCCCGGTTGCTTGGGTCATCAGGCTCGAAAGAATTCTGCGATTCCTGCGTTTTTCTTGTTGCACCGAAAATGAGAACCAGCTAGAACCTGAAACTCCCTCGTCGAGAGGGGTACCCCCAAAAAGTGGGACTTTGAAACCGGCAAGAACCGGGCTTAGTCGCGCGGCTTGGCGGCTTGATCTTTGACAACTTGGGATGAATTTTTTGAAAGAGATGGTGAATGGG
>CAYNDM010000207.1:2798-6004 GCA_964395265.1 uncultured Bacteriovoracaceae bacterium | reverse complement strand
GGCTGTCAATGAGCTGGTTGGGCTGCCAGCTCGCGGGGAGCCAGCCTTGCAGGCTCCAGAGAATCCCGAGCACTCCGGCCACGATCCAGGCGATCACCGCGAAAGGAATGACTACCAGGATCCCGGCGAAGAAGTGGCTTCTCAAAAGCGCGCCGACGTTGGGAAGCTCGTTGATCCGGATCCTTCGCATGCGAAATCACATCTCCAAGGAGAGCGATAAACCGCCTCCCAAGACTCGTCCTCCTGCCTGATAGCCGGGCGCTCCGATCTTCAGGTCGCCGGTTCCGTTCCCGGCTTCGTCGCCTTCAGACTTGGTGATCGTCTGGGTCTTCAACGCATGATAGGCGAAATGAAGGTCGATCGTCGCGGGGGTATCGAAGTGAAGGAAGCGATCGAAGCGATAGCCAAGCCCAGCGGTCACGATATGCTTCGAAGGGTCGAGCGCGTTGCCCGCTCCTGTCGGAAGGGAATCGAAGATACTGGGACGGTAGGAATATCCGAATCGAACCGTAGCGCGATTGATTTCGAGCTCGGCCCCCGCTCGTGGAACCCAGATGTTTCGGTAAGGGTAGGACGGCGAGCGGGTGGGCGCAAGAGGAAGGCCTGCGCATGAATTGTCGTCTTCGTCCGTGCAGCTATCGGCCTTAGGGGAATCCATGCGAAGAAAGGGGGCCTCGAATTTTCCCCAGGCCTGGTAATCCACCTGAGCTGTCACCCGGGTCGGCAGAGCCGGAATGGGCAGCAGCAGCGCTCCGCCCAGCTCGACTGTCATCGGGTCATAATAGATGGCTGAAAGCGCGGAGAAGTTCATGTCGATCCCGGGAACGACATTGATCACTCTGGCACCCGTTTTCACAGTCATCTCGTTCGGCGATGATACGGCCGCGCGGAATACGGCTCCGAACGAGAGCTGCTCCGTGGGCTGGATGAACGCGCCAAAGAATGGGCCCGCGCGGGGCTTGAGGCTCGCCGCGATCCTCATGCGCGAGGACTTGTCGTCTCCCGAGAGGATGAATCCGCTTGCGCTGGTCGTGAGGCCGTAGCCCACGTGAAACCCACCGCCGAGCGAAAGATAGGGAGTGAGCCGGAATCCGATAGCCGCGTCGAACTGAGGGCGCTGAGTGCGTGCCCGGTAGAGGATGTACTCGGGAATGAAAATCTCGCCCGTGTCGATGTACGAAACTGCCTCGATAGGGAGGAAGGCTGTCACGCCGAGCGTGGGTCGCACGGACCCGTTCGAAATCGCGTAAGAGAGCCCGATCGCCTGACCGAAGGTGGAGCGGTATTTCGTATCAACATTTCCGGGGAGAGTCGGGACTCGAACTCCGTCTACGACCGGATCCGACGAATACTGGTTCTCGATCACTACGTTCTCGATCGGCTTGAAGCTGGGCTCCATATAGATCACGCCATAATTGAAGGTCAGGCGTCTCTCCGGATCCGAAGACCCGAAACCCTGCCCTGCGAACGGAAGCATGGCGGGATTGTAATAGGACGAATAGGCGCTGAATCCCGTAGCCACTCCCGCTCCCGCCATCGCGGCTGCGCGAGAGCCGAAGCCATAGGCGTCGCCCACGTTCGCGTGACCGGATGAAGCGGCAAGAAGGGCCGGGATCAGCAATAAAGAGCTGAAGAGAGCACTTCGATGGATGAACATGAATTCCCCTTGAGCACTTGGGAGCCCAGGCTGACCACCCTCACTCAGGGCGAGAAACTGGGGCCGTCCGCCGGAGATAACCGCAGGCACGCCTCATAGAGATGTCGCCAGTCGTTCCAGGCTAGTGCTTCTGCCCGTTTTGTACCATCGACCCCGGAGACTTCCAAAGCGTTTCGCCAGATACCTGACTTTGGCAGACCGGATCTGAGCATCTTGCGACGGTGGGCAAAACAGACTTTCAGGAGAGCTTCCCACAGGCGTTCCGCCTTGGGCGTTCGGGGAACATCCACAAAAGGGGTTTGACGCCTTTTTAGGATGACGACTTCGGATTCGACTTCGGGAGGAGGTTGGAACGCGCCGGGTCGCACGGACACGAGTTTGCTGACTTCCCAGCGATTTTGAATCCAGACGGATAGACTTCCCCAATCCTTGCTGGAAGGCTGAGCACGGAGTCTCATGGCGACCTCGGCCTGGAACATCAGGACCATGACGGGGATCCGCTCGGGATGGGAGGCCAGGCGTATGAGAATCGCCGTTCCGGCCGAATAGGGGAGATTCGAGGCGATCGCCAGCGGGTCATCAGGGAGCCATGCGCTCTCGGGCTGCTCCAGAAAATCGCCTTCGAGCACTTCCAAGCGGGATCCCAACGCCTGCTGAACTCGCCAAAAGGACGCGAGGTCACGATCCTTCTCGGCCACGCGAAACAGGCTGATACCCGGGGACTTCTTCAGCCGCTCGATCAAAGGGAAGGTGATCGCTCCTTTTCCGGGACCGATCTCAAGGAGCTGGACGCATCCGGACCTTTCAGCTTCGTCGACCGCGCGCTCGGCGATGAGCCTCGCGATCGACTCGTCCCGAAGGAAGTGTTGCCCAAGAGCCCTTCTTTTTCCTCGTGTCGGCATTCCTCAGATCTCCGGATTAGCCACCGCGTTCAGGGTCATCATCTCCTGGCCGCGCAAGAAATGCCCTTGCCTGAAGCGGTAAGCGCCTGCCGCCGCGATCATCGCGGCGTTGTCCGTGCAGTACGCCATCTTCGGAAAGAGAGGAGGGACCTCGAAGCCTTTGCTCCGCCACTCGGCATCGAGCCTTCGGCGCAGCCGGCTGTTCGCGGCTACCCCGCCCACGATCGCGAGCGAGCGGCAGCGGAACTCGCGGGCCGCCAGATAAATCTTTCCAAGCAAGGCATCGACGATCGCCTCCTGGATCGACGCGCAGAGATCCGGAAGGCGCCCTTCCAGACTGCCGTCCTTTCTGAGCTTCTCGGCGGTGAGCGCTACCGCCGTCTTCAGTCCGCTGAATGAAAAATCGAGAACGGCTTTTTGGGGAAGGGCGCGCGGTAGGGCGAAGGCCCTCGGGTCCCCTCCTTCGGAATGACGATCGATCCAGACGCCCCCGGGATAGGGAAAACCCAGGATCTTGGCCGTTTTGTCGAAGGCCTCCCCAGCCGCGTCGTCACGGGATCGGCCAACGAGCGAGCGCTTGAGGAAGTCGAGCGGCCAGATCTCCGGAAGGGCTTTCACCACGTAAAGGTTAGTGTGCCCTCCTGAGA
>CAYNDM010000207.1:0-2788 GCA_964395265.1 uncultured Bacteriovoracaceae bacterium | reverse complement strand
CGTGAGACGATGGCCAGAAGGATCGGCAGGCGCAGGTCGTCCGCGTCGCGATCGCGATCGCGATCCAGGAAAACGCTAACAGCGTGGCCCTCCAAGTGATGGACCGGAACCAAAGGTTTATCAAGAGCGTAGCTCATCGCCTTGCCTGCGCTGACTCCGACCAGAAGCGCACCGACGAGTCCAGGCCGGTTGGTCACTGCGATCGCCTCCAACTGCCGGGGCGCGCAGCCGGCCTCTTTCAGCGCGCGATCGACCATGTGGTTGACCGTCTCAAGATGATTGCGAGAGGCGATTTCGGGGACAACGCCCCCGAATGGCTTGTGCAGCTCGGTCTGCGAGAAAGTGGCGACGCTATGGACCTGAAGGCGGCCTGGATCGTAACTGACCACAGAGGCGCTGCATTCGTCGCAGGATGTTTCTATTCCGAGAATCAGGCTCAATTCTGCTCTTCTTCCGACAGATCTCCCGCCGGGCAAGTGATCTGCGCCCTCTTTCGCGCGATCTTCTCCAGGTCGGGCTTGCCGTCCTTATACCATTCCGGCGCCCGTTCCGCCGTATGACATTTCAGGCAGCTCTCCTGGCTGACGGCTTTGGAGTAGGTTCCCGAAAAAGGATGCTCCCGGCCCGGCTGATGGCAATTCTCGCACTGAACCGGAGCCCATGAACGGTGCAATCGATTGAGCGACTCGCGGATCGGCAGTCTCTGGTCTCCCGATCGCGTGAGTTTCACTTCGGACTTCAGGGACTTGGCGTCGTGCAAGGACCTCAGAAGATGAGCCAGATCCTCAGCGGGAATGGGGCTGATATTGAACTCGCCCTTCTTTTCCTCGCCTAGAAGGGTGACATCGCTGAAGCCTTCGGGATCGCCTAACCCGACCGTGTGGCATCCCAAGCATTCTTTGTTCCTGAACTGCTCTTTCTCCATCAGGGGAAGCAAGGCTCTCGCGTGCGCAGTTTTTCGCCAGAAGTCGAACTGCTTGAGGTGGCATTCGGAGCAACGAGGAAAAGTCTGGAACTTGGCCGCGACCGGAGAGTCGGGGATACTCTGCGTGAGGACTGTTTGCATGTCCTTTCCGTTCAGCTCGCCGACGGCAGCCTTGAACTCGGCCACGAGCCGATCCATCGGAGTGGGGTCCTGGCCTTCGGGCGTGTCGAAGCCCGCGTCGAGAGCGACGAGCTGATGGTCTTTGCTTTCGAAGGGCTTGGTTAGGGGAACCACCCCGATATACTGGTTTCGGAATGAGGACTGATAGATCCAGGTATTGCCGACTTTGGGCGGTTGCTGGAGGAACGACTGGCTATGGGCTCCGACGATGATGTCGATGCCCTTGACCGACTTGGCGAGTTTTTCATCGGCCTCGAGCCCCTGATGCGTGAGCGCGATCACGAGGTCCGCCTTTCCGCGAAGCTGAGGCACGAGTGATTTGGCTGCCGAGATGGCCGAGGTGGCTTTCAGCTCTTTCGGCCATTCGAGGTTTTCGCCCACCAGCCCCAGGACCGCGATTCGAAGCTTCTTCCCGTCCGGTGTCTCGCGCGTGAAGATCGAGTGGGGCTCCAGGAATTTTCCGCCCTTCGCTTTCTTCAGATTCGCCGCCAGGAACTTGATCTTGCTCTTGCCTTTCAGTCTCTCGAAAACCTTCACGCCGAGCGCGAAATCCTTGAGACCTGGGGTGACGGCGTCATGCCCGAGCTGATCCAGGGCTTTGAGGAGATACTCCGCTTGAAGCTCCGCCTGCTTCTTCAGGATCTCCGGATATTCCGTCGTCGAGAAGAGCAGGTTTCCCGCGTCGACCTGCAGGAGCACGGTATCCGGATGGCGCTTCAGGAACGCCGCTTTCCTGGACATGCCACCCAGAGGATTCGTCCGACAGCCACAGGGTTCGAGCTCCGCCATCACGTCGTTTGAATAGACCAACGTCACCGCGTTCGCGGGTCTCGCCAGTGCGGCGATCGAAAGGACAACCGGGATGAGTACGGGCAAGGCCTTTTTCAAGTGCATAGTCTTCCTGACTGCGCCGGCCTGAGTGACTCACTCAGCGGAGCTTGGGCTTCGCTTTCTTGGCTTCGCTGGATCTGGGATAGCGATCCACGATCTCCTGATAGAAGCTCTTGGCGTCTTCTTTCATGCCTAGCGCTTCGAAAGACAGGCCGATTTTGTACAGCGCCGCAGGCATTTTTTTCGACTTCGAGTACTTCTCCGGGAATTTCGAGTAGTCGACGATCGCCTTTTTGTACTGCTTGAGATTGTAGTGGGATTCGGCGCGCATGAAGATCGCTTCTTCGGCGCGGGCCGCGTTCGGAGCTTTCAGATAAGTCGTGAAATGCTCGATAGCGGTCTCGTAGTTGCCCACGCCGAATTCGTTCTTGCCCTTTTCGTAGAATTCGTCAGGGTTGGGAGGCGGCAGGCTCGCCTGCTGTTTTTTCACCGCTTCGATCAGCTCCAGCTGCGCCTGTTCGAGTTCCCGGATGCGATTCTCGAGCTGCTGGACGGTATCCTTGTGGGTGGTCTCGCTCTGCGCGCTTTCGGATTTCTCGCGCTCGAGATCCTCGATCCTTCCGGTCAGGCGCGTGATTTCGTTTTTCAACTCGTCGATCACGTAACCGCCTTGAGGTTTGACTTCTTCCACTTTGGCCTGAATGGGTTGGGGGCCGTCGCTTTCAGGAGAATCGCTCCTGAGTTGGGCGCGGGTCTTGAGGCATCCGCTCAACGCAAGAACCAGAATCATGCTCGTGGAAAGATTAAGGATTGTCTTCATCCTTAAACTATCGCATCGCAAGCGTTCAGGAG
>CAYNDM010000206.1:4294-6020 GCA_964395265.1 uncultured Bacteriovoracaceae bacterium | reverse complement strand
GCTTCCTGCCTGGGTACATAGATGAGAAGCTGAATCCTTGGATTCAGCCTATTTACGACAATATCGATTTTCTCTTCGGAGCGACGGGCACGAAAGGCCGGCGGGGCGCCGGCAAAGGATGCCAGGAGCTGATGAATCAAGGGCTTCTCCAGATCGAGCCGCTGACCTATATTCGCGGGCGATCGATTCCCCAGCAATACCTCATCGTCGACGAGTCCCAAAACCTCACGCCGCATGAAATCAAGACCATCGTGACCCGCGCGGGCGACGATACCAAGATCGTCCTGACCGGGGACAGCTATCAGATCGACAATCCTTACGTCGACTCGGCCAATAACGGTTTGGTCTATCTGGTGGATCGGTTCAAGGACGAATCCATCTCGGCGCACATCACCTTCACCAAGGGTGAGCGCTCGAAACTCTCGGAGCTTGCCAGCAATCTGCTTTGATCTGGGTTGGGTTGAGGCCCGGTCAGAATGATCCCGAGCCGCGGTGGGAAGTGAGAGTCGGTCCGCGCGAAGGTTCTCGCGGGGGAATGGCGACCGCTTAGTAACTGAACTCGCCTTCGCCGGTATCCGAGTTCGGTAAGCCGTTCTTGAGGTACTCCTGGAGTTCGTAATCCAGGTGCTTGCGATAAGATCGGGTCAGGATCCGAAGCTCTTGCGTCTCGGCGGTCTCTTCCAAAGCTTTGAAGAGGTGCTTGCCCCGAGTCATCATTCTCGGCGTGAGGTGCCCCAGGCGCGAGCGTTCTTCCTGAAAGCGAACCATCTCCTCGAGAAGCTCGAGCTTGTCCATGCTGAGGATCAGTGCCTGATACGCCATCTCCTCGTTTGCGGCATCCTTCAACTCACGGATTGCGTTTAGTGAAACTACGTTGCTCATTGGCTACTGCCCACCTTTTCTGAGGCGCCCAATGAGCAAGGAGAATGCCATGGGGGGCCAGGGTTGGGAGCCGGGTCGGTAGGGATTCTCGAATACCGGATAACCCTGGGATTCCCCACGAAAAACAGCTTCTGAAAGGGGCGAAGTGAGCGAAAACAATAGGAAAGAGGTGCGGTTTGGCCCTGCAGAAGAGTTTTCCAGCGTGTCTGGCGATTAGGCACCTCCCATCCCTAAACTTAGTCCCGCAACGGTCCGATAGGCTTAGGAGAAGGAGCAGAACCTATGGAAAGGTCTACTCAGAGGATTCTGGCACTCATCCTAGCGGTCTCGTCGCCCCTGAGCGCTTCAGCGGACCTGGCGTTCCGAAGTGTGGAGCGTCCTGCCGCGACGTCACGGGCCGAGGAGCAGGAGTATCCGGCATCGCGTTTCGGGTTCGAGCCTGCGCGGGTCGAGACCGGCCTTCGCGACAGCTACACGGCCCGAATCGTGCGCGAGGAGGACGAGGAGCAGCGCATGCATCCAGTCAGCGCCAGCCGCGCTCCCGCGGGACTGCACTTCAAGGGCGAGGGCGCCGAGAGACAGGCTTCTTCTGAGCGTGAGCGTCCGGCGGTCGCTCCGATCCCGGCGGACGCCGCAAGCGAGCCTGAAGCGGCCCCTCCGATTCCGAGCACCATCGCCACCCAGATGGCGATGCGGACCAAGGGCGTCCAAGAGGTGGCGATCATTGCGAACGACTTGGGGTTCTTTCCGAAGACTTTTTTCGTGTCCCGGGACGTTCCCGTGCGCCTTTACGTGACGGGCGCCTCGAAGAACACCCTGTGCATCATGATGGATACCTTTCAGG
>CAYNDM010000206.1:1365-4284 GCA_964395265.1 uncultured Bacteriovoracaceae bacterium | reverse complement strand
TTCAGGTGCGGAAGCAAGTGAGGGCCAATCGGATCGAGGAGATCACTTTCACGCCCGGGATGGCGGGAAAATACCGCTTCTACTGCCCGGTCAACGGGATGGAAGGGAATATGGTCGTTCGCGAGCTCGCCTCCAGCGCGCAGGAATAGGCGTCGATGCTCCCGTCCCAAAGTTCCCAAAGCGTCTTCGAAGATTCCATCTCGACATTCCTGGGGGTGATCAAGGCTTACCTCGACGACGATAGCGTCAGCGAAGTCCTGGTCAACGGCCCCAACGAGATCTTCATCGAGCGTCATGGTCTTCTCGAAAGGACCGATGCCAAGTTCAAGGACGAGCAGGCCCTGCAGGCCGCTGTCCGCAACATCGCGCAGTTCGTTGGTCGCAGGATCGACGACGAGAACCCGACCTTGGACGCACGCCTTCCCGATGGCAGCCGCGTGCATGCGGTGCTGCCTCCTTGCTCGCGCAAGGGAACCACGCTTTCGATCCGGAAATTCTCCAAGGGCAATCCCAGCTTCGTCGATTTGATCAATCGAGGCACCGTCTCGAAGGACGCGGCCCGCTTCCTGGATGTCTGCGTCTTCCTCGCGAAGAACATGATCGTCTCGGGCGGGACCGGCTCCGGGAAAACCACGCTTCTGAACGTGCTGGGCTCGCGAATTCCGCCCACCCAGCGCCTGCTGATCATCGAAGACGCTTCGGAACTGAAGATTCACACCGAGCACGTGGTCTTTTTCGAGACCAAGCCGGCCGACCCGATGGGCAAGGGCGAAGTATCGATGCGGGACCTGATCCGCTCGGCTCTGCGCCTTCGTCCGGACCGGATTGTCGTGGGAGAGGTCCGCGGCGGGGAGGCGCTCGATCTGATTACGGCCATGAATACCGGTCATGGCGGTTCCATGGGAACCACCCACGCCAACAATCCGTATGACGCCTTGGTCAGGCTCGAGACCTTGGCCATGATGGGGGACACGCAAGTTCCCGTCGCGGCGATCCGCCGCCAGATCGCCTCGGCGATCCACGTCGTGGTGCAGATCAAGCGCATGAACGATGGTTCGCGCAAGGTGACCAGCATCTCCGAGGTGATCCCCGAGGTCGACAAAGAGGGGCGCTACGTCATTCGCGAGATCTACCGCTTTGTGCAGAGAGGACGGTCGCAGGCCGGCAAGATCGTGGGGGAGATCGTGCCCACGGGCTATCTTCCCAGCTTTATGTCCGAGATCGAGCTGAACCGGCTCCCCTTCCCGCGCGAGAAGTTCGCTCCCCCCGAGTGGTACGCGCGGATGCAGTCCCAAGAGTCGCAAAAAGACGAGCGCGTGGCTTGATGCTCGTGTATGATGTCTTCTACGGTCACTTCCATGAACAGCATGCGAAAACACTTTGATCTCATTGTGATCGGTTCTGGGCCTGGCGGGCAGCGTGCGGCGCTCCAGGCGGCCAAGGCCGGCAAGAAAGTCGCCGTGATCGAGGAGCGTTCCGCCATCGGCGGGGGATGCGTGCACTCGGGCACCATTCCTTCGAAGTCGTTCCGCGAATCGGTCTACCGATGGTCGCTGGGCGCGCGAGGCTCGGTGGGCCAGGAGCTGGAGCTGCACTCGGGCGTGACCAAGAAAAAGGTCTTTCCCGAGATGGCCCGGCTGCTCAGGCGCCGGGACCGGGTAGTCAGCAGCGAGGCGCAGATCGTCTTCGATCAGCTCAGGCGAAACAATATCGATATTCTCCACGGCAAGGCCCGCTTCGTCTCCAAGAACGAGGCGGAGATCTTCTCGCCCAAGGGACGCACGATCGTCAGCGGTAGCTACTTCGTCATCGCCGTCGGGGCTCGCCCCGTCGCTCCCGCCCATCTGGCGTTGGACGGCAAAACCATGCTGGACAGCGACACGATCCTCACCCTGAAGAAAGTTCCCAAGTCGATGGTCGTGCTCGGAGCCGGCATCATCGGCTGCGAGTACGCCAGCATGTTCGCCAGCGCCGGCACGAAGGTCTACCTGGTCGATCGCCGCAACGAGATCCTGACCAGCGTGGATCGCGAGATCGTCAATCACTTGGTGGAGCGCTTCACGCATCAGGGGATGCAGTTGATCCTGGGATGCGAGGCGACCCGCGTCGAGCCTTTGGTTTCGAAGCCCGTTTCCAAAAAGGGGGCAGGGAAGAAAGCCAAGGCCGCTTCGCAAGGCAGGCGTGAAGGCAACGTGAGGGTGCATCTCTCGAATGGCAAGAAACTCAGTGTGGACGTCGTGCTGGTCGCCCAGGGGCGCGCGGGTAATACCGAGGGACTGGGACTCGACGCCATCGGCGTGATCCGCGACGACCGTGGCTTGATCAAAGTCGACGAACATTACCGCACGAACGTTCCGAACATCTACGCCGTTGGCGACGTCATCGGCGCTCCGGCGCTGGCCTCGACCAGCTACGAACAGGGCCGGATCGCCGCGGCCCATGCGTTCCAGGTAAAGACGGGGACTACTGAATACCGCATGTCTCCGTTTTTTCCTTACGGCATCTACACGATTCCCGAGATCTCGATCGTCGGCAAGACCCAGGAGGAGTGCGTCGCCGAAAAACTCGACGTGGTCGTGGGGCGCGCCCGGTATCGGGAGCTCGCGCGCGGGCAGATCGTCGGCGATCGTTGGGGCCTTTTGAAGCTGATCGTGGATCGCAAGAGCTTGCGCCTGCTCGGGGTGCATATCATCGGGGACAACGCGGCCGATCTGATCCATATCGGCCAAGCCGTGATGTCCTTCGATGGTGACGTGACTTACTTCATCAGGACGGTTTTCAACTATCCTACGCTGGCGGAAGCTTATAAGACCGCCGCGTTCCACGCGGTGAATCAGATCCACGGCACCACGAAAACCAGGTGATCGCCCACCGCGTCGATCAAAAACCTTCGATCCGCGAAAACTTGCTGTACAATGC
>CAYNDM010000206.1:476-1355 GCA_964395265.1 uncultured Bacteriovoracaceae bacterium | reverse complement strand
GCCCGTGGCGGCCGCGCCGCCGCCAGGGGAGGTCGCAAGCCGTGGAATACCGTCGTCTAGGAAAATCGGGATTTAGATTGAGCGCGTTGTCGTTCGGGTCCTGGGTCACGTTCGGCAGCCAGGTCGATGAGGAGAAGGCGTCCAGGCTGATGACGCTAGCCTACGAGCGTGGAGTGAATTTCTTCGATAACGCCGAAGTCTACGGTGACGGCCAGGCCGAGCTGATCATGGGCAGGGTTCTCAAGCGCACGGGCTGGGATCGAAGCAGTTATTGCGTTTCGAGCAAGGTCTTCTGGGGAGGAGAAAAGCCCACTCAGATGGGACTGAGCCACAAGCACGTGATCGACGCGTGCCATGCCGCCCTGAAAAGGCTCGAGCTGGAGTATCTGGATCTCTATTTCTGCCATCGACCCGATATCCACACTCCGGTCGAGGAGACGGTGCGCGCGATGCATACGCTGATCCAGCAAGGCAAGATCCTGTACTGGGGCACTTCCGAATGGTCAGCCCAGCAGATCACAGAGGCTCACGCCGTGGCTCGTGAGTGGCATCTGACCCCACCGGTGATGGAGCAGCCCGAGTACAATCTCTTTCATCGGGAGAAGGTAGAATCCGAATTCGCTCCCCTGTACGAAAACTTCGGCCTGGGCACCACGGTCTGGTCGCCCTTGGCATCGGGAGTCTTGACGGGCAAGTACAGCGGTGGGATCCCGAAGGACTCGCGTCTGGGTCTGCCCGGGTACGAGTGGCTCAAATCCAGGTACGAGCAGGGCGACGGCAAGCTCAGGCTAAAAAAAGCGGAGCAGCTCGCAAGCCTCGCTCGAGAGCTCGGGATCGCTCCCGCGCAGCTCGCGATCGCATGGTGCCTGAAGAATCACG
>CAYNDM010000206.1:0-466 GCA_964395265.1 uncultured Bacteriovoracaceae bacterium | reverse complement strand
ACCTGGACTCGCTCGATATGGTCGCATTGTTGACGGATGAAGTGATGGAGCGGATCGAGGGAATCGTTCAGAACAGGCCCGAGGCTCCGACGGACTTCACGGCCTGAGGCCTACCTTGCCGGTACGAAAGTCTACCTGGTCGACCGCCGAAGCCAGATCCTGACCTGCTATGACGATCCCAGCCGAGATCCGCGCGCCCGACGCGGGGGCGTAGGCATCAACGGATCGATCGGCCGGGATCGGAAGGCTTATTTTCTAGAAGTCTTCGGCTTCTAGTTGAAGTCGGAGAGACGAACCACGTGGTCGCAAGCTTCGTCCAAAGCCATGTAGCCTCCGAAAGGATGGCGGATACGATGGCCATTCACCCTGACTTCATCCACGCTGTAGATGCGGTGACGGCGGCCGAAATCCTCGCAAAGGTCTTCCATCTTCGAACGGCTGCGCGCGGTGAAGCGGAATGCATACC
>CAYNDM010000205.1:0-6054 GCA_964395265.1 uncultured Bacteriovoracaceae bacterium | reverse complement strand
GATCGAGAAGGACGCCGTCAATATCCAGGTGGAGAGGACCTTCGTGGCGAGCCTGCCTTGCGCAGGAGAGATCGAGACGCTCTCGGATCTCGGCTTCTCCGTGATCAGCCAGTATTCGGTGGCGCGATTGGATTCGCTGGCGTCGGACGGGTACCAGGCGATCCACTATCCGCCGCTTGACGAGAGAAAGTTCGGGTTTTTCACGACCGAGTTGAAAAAGCTTTCCGAAGACAATCTGGATCGCGTGGAGGGGGTGACGACCTACATGAATCGTTGGAATCCCGCTCGACGCGAGGTGGTTTACCATCTGAGCGATGCGTTCGCGAAGCTCGAGCACGCGGCGGTGAAGAAGGCGACCTATAATGCGGTAAGCGCGATCAACGACGCGCTTGCCAAGTCAGGCGCCGGTTTCCGAGTCCGACTCGAGGAGCCCTCCGGCAAGAGCCCTGGCGATATCCGCAACAACATGATCGTGATGGTAGAGGATCCGCCGGCTCTGGGATTGCTGGGCTATGGCCCGTCAGTGGCGAACCCGCTCACCGGAGAGATCGTGAATGCTCGTACCGTCATGTATCTTGGCACGATCAAGCAGACCATTCGCAGAACGTATGAAGAGTTTCGTCTTGCGATGGCCGAGAACAAGCTTATGCCCCAGGCCGCTCCAGAGCCAGGACCGATCGAAGAACTCGAACCGATTCCGGGCGAAGGATCCCAGCCGCTTCTCGATCTGAAGAGTTTGGCGAAGGATCTGAAAGCGCGCGGCGCGGCCGTCCGCTCGGCGTCTCTGACCCATGCCGGCGTCGGCGCTTCCGCGCCGATCGCGCGCGTATCGGATGCCGCCACGTCGCGTGCCGATTCTCGTGCGAAAACCGCCGGCGGCTCTTCTTTACGGAAGAGACGCAGCGAGCTGACCTCTTTGACCCTGGAAAGGGTGAAACGTGAAGTCAAGGATTACACTCGAAACGTGGTGCCTGTCGAAACACTCCAGGAACAGCTGGAGCAGGCGTCCAAGCACTGCGTGTACATGGCGGATGATTTCAATTTCCCAGAGGCGATCGCCCGTGGGATGCGTAACGAGCTTGGCGCTGAGGAGCTCAAGCCTTGGGAAAGCCTGAGCGAGGATGAACGCAAGCGCATCATGGATATCCTGGTGCCTTATGTTTGGAAGCCGATCCTGGTTCATGAGCTGGGGCATAATCTCGGCTTGCGGCACAATTTCTCGGGTTCGGAAGACAAGGAGAACTTCTTCACCAAGGAAGAGCTGGCTGAGATGGGTATCCACCATGAGATTCCCTACAGCTCGGTGATGGACTACGCTCCCAGGGCCCTGAACGAGCTTTCGACCATGGGCAAGTACGATGTGGCCGCGCTTCGCTTCGGTTACGCCCGCCAGGTCGAACTTCAGGACGGGTCTCTGGTTCGGGTGGATGAGACGCTCGAGAAGATGTCGAAATCGGCAAGTCTGGCCCCCGTGGCGCTCAAGCCGTACGGATACTGCACGGATGAGAACGTGGGCGCCAATGCCGGTTGCAAGCGCCATGATGAAGGAACGAATCTCAAGGAGATCGCTGAGTTTCTGGTGCGAAACCACGAGGAGATGTACCGGTGGCGAAACTTCAGGAACGGGGCGCGGAACTTCAGCATCGTGAACGACAGGGCGTACGCGCTGCGCGTGGCTCAGACGTTTGGAGGCCTTCGGATGATGTTCGAGCTGCGCGAGAGGCTCGACTCTATGTTCGATATCCCTGCGGATGCCTGGGAAGAGGAGGAGTTCCTCAAGGATATCGATTCGGCAGCGAAGGTCGCCGCGGATTTCCTTCTCAAGGTGATCGCGATGCCCGATCTGCACTGCGCAGTGTATACTCCGTTGGGAGTGCGGTTCGCGCCTCTGGCGGTTCTGGATCCCATGGCAATCTCATGCTTCGAGCCCGAACTGTCAGCAAGGCTGCGTCCTGGTTATGAGATCCTCGGCGAGGGAGGAAAGTCCTTCCAATCCCGCAAACACCGGGACAATCCTAATAGCTATGTGGACCAGATCGACGTTCGGGGAGTCTGGATCGACAAGCTGATCGCCGCTCACTTCCTGTTCGCGCGCAAAATCGGCGTGCCCGGGATGGACGAAGTGCCCGGGAGCATGCTCGATTACCGTGATACCAAGGAACGAGTGAAGAATTTGCTGAAGGGGATCTTGAGCAACGAGGTAAGGACCGACCTCGAGGTTCGCTTGATCGATGGTAGCCGGACGACGGTTCCCTTCGTGTTCATGATGGACCTTGAGAACGCCCAGAAGATCCAGACCCCGATCAGATCGCTGCGGAAGCTGTTGGAACTGCCCGAAGACGACACGCTTCTGTCGCGCGAGCTGATTCAGATCCTCGCAAGAGAGACGCCGCACGTGATGGACGGGGGTCTCGAGCCTAGGCTCATCGATTCCTTCTCGGTATTCGTTTCGCGCAGCCTGGATCGGGGCCGCCCGATCGGCAGGACGCTGGATATCGCTGGATACCGCTACCAGGCGCTCGAGCACAACGAGGCCGCCTGGGATGCGATCACCACGGTTCAGGCGATCCAGCTCTTCTCTCAGATGGATCCTGTCCGTCTGGAGCAGATCTCCAACGCCTTGAAGAGCGGCGCTTTGGCCGAGGACCTCGAGCTCGGCGAGCAGGACATCGAAGCGATCAAGTTCGGGCCCGAGCTGATCGATCGCTTCCTGGCGAAGGATCTGGATCACCCGGATTACTACGCCATGATCCTTCAAAACATCCTGCATCGAAGGTAAGCGACCGAGCCGGTCCCCCGCCGGTTCGTGAGCCAAAATCAAGCCCCGGGAGCTGTCTTAGCTCTCGGGGCTTGTTTGCTTCATGGGGATTGCTCGGTCAGCATCGCTCCCTGCGCCCAGGGTCCTAGGGGACACGGGTAACTCACGATTTGAAAGCGAATAACCGATAAATATAGTACGATAATGGAGATTGGGCAGTTTCACTGCCCAGCGCAGATTTTGCGGGACGTATTGGGAAGAATGATGAACGCATTAGGAGCGCTCAGGACTCGCCGGATTTTCTCGTTCGCCGAAGGATCCTCGGTTTTCAGCCGGGGTTCTGGCGTATTGGCGATGCTTGGTCTGGCATTGCTCTCCGGGTGTTTCCCGAGCGGAGGCGGTGAACTTGGCGCCGGGCCTCCTCGTGCATTGGGCTACGCGTCCAATCCAGTCGTCTACGTTCAAGGAGTCGAGGCGACTCCGAATCTCCTCACGGTCGAAGGGGGCGCTCATTCGTTCTCGATCGCTCCCGAGCTTCCGGACGGGCTCCTGTTCGATCCGTCCAATGGCACGATCAGCGGAACGCCGACGTCAATCACTGCGGCGCGAGAGTACATCGTCACCGCGTTCAACGATTCGGGCTCGAACTTCGTTCGCTTGGTCTTGTCAGTAGGCGATACTCCGCCGACCATCAGCTACCTGGGCACGACCGTATTGACCCTGACCGTGGGCTCACCTCTTTCGATCGTGCCCACGCTGGGAGGAGGGGAGACGGCCGAGTGCGTTTCGGTGCCGGCATTGCCTGCGGGGCTGAGCTTGTCCTCGACCTGCGAGATTTCGGGAGCTCCGACCGCGCCTCGAGCGACGACGGCCTACCAGATTCGCGCGATCAACTCAGGGGGAAGCGCGAACCTCGAAATCACCCTGACGGTGAACGACTTCGCGCCCGCGATCTCATACGCGGGAGGGACGCACAGCCTCGACCGAGGGGTGGCAGCGAGCGCGATTGTCCCGACGAGCTCGGGCGGAATGCCGACTTCTTGTAGCGTCACGCCATCGCTCCCCGCAGGACTGAGCCTGTCCAGCGCTTGCGTGGTTTCGGGAACGCCATCCGCGCTGAGCGCGGCCGCGACGTATACGGTGACCGCGACGAATTCGGGAGGGACGGACACTGCGAGCTTGACGCTCGAAGTGACTGATGCCCTTCCGAGCTTCACGTATCCGGATAACCCCTATACTCGGACGGTTGGCGCCTCGATGTCCGCGATCTCTCCCATGAGCACTGGGGGAATGATCAGCAGCTGCAGCTCGAACCCCGCGTTGCCTTCTGGGGTGAATTTGTCGTCTGACTGCCGATTGAGCGGGACTCCGTCGACGATCACCGCTTCGACAACCTACACGATCACGGCGAGCAATACAGCGGGATCCGCGAACGCGTCCCTGACCCTGGCGATCGCTGATCATGCGCCGAAGCTATCGTATCTTTCGTATTCCTACAGCTTCACTTACGGGGAGGCGCTGACACCGGTCAACCCGGTCAATACCGGAGGAACGATCACGGGCTGTTCTTCGAGCCCATCGTTTCCCTCGGGTCTCAGCCTGTCGAGTACCTGCGTGATCAGCGGCACGCCCACGGTCGTCGCGGGCGCGAAAGACTACGTGATCACGGCGACCAATAGCGGAGGCAGCTCGAGTCGAACGATCACGTTCCAGGTCAATAATACGTCTCCCAACATCAGCTATGCCGGGAGCCCGTTCAGCTTCAATAAGAACGTCGTGATCACGCCTGTTGCGGCCATGAACACCGGTGGGCCGTTGAGCGGCTGCACCGCGAGTCCGGTGCTCCCTCCCGGCTTGAGCCTCGGGAACGATTGCTTGATCTCCGGAGCTCCGACCGCGGTGGCGGCGGCGACGGATCATGTGATCACCGGAGCCAATTCGGCCGGGACCTCGAGCACGACCATCAACATCACGGTCAACGACACTCCGCCGGCGATCGCTTACGCTGCGAGCCCGTACAGCTTCACCCGGAATGCTCCCATCACGACCTTGGTGCCGTCGAATGCCGGGGGAAGCATCGTCTCATGTTCCTCGTCTCCGAGCCTTCCTGCGGGCCTCAGCCTTGGAACCTCGTGCCAGATCTCGGGTACGCCGACGAACATCAGTTCTGCCACCAATTACGTGATCACGGCGACCAACAGCGGAGGGGCCTCATCGGACACGATCAGCATCACGGTCAAGGACTCGGCGCCCGTGCTCTCTTACGCCGGAAGCCCGTTCACCTTCGTCGTCAGTTCCGCCATCTCGGCGATCAATCCTGGAAACGGAGGAGGGGCGATCACGTCATGCTCCACGAGCCCGCCTTTGCCCGCTGGCCTCAGCCTGTCGAGCAGCTGCGTGATTTCAGGAACCCCGACGACCGTCTCCTCCGTAGCAAGCTATACCGTAACCGCCACGAATTCCGGGGGATCCTCGAGCGCGGTCATCGCGATCTCGGTCACCGATTCGGCTCCGGTCATCGACTATATCCCGACCACCTATGACTTCACCTTCACGAAGAGTGAGGCGATCAGCGCGCTGACGCCCAATAACGGCGGGGGAACGATCACCAGCTGCTCTTCGAATCCGGCGCTGCCCGTGGGGCTCAGCCTCAGCCAGAGCGATTGCTCGATGACGGGCACTCCGACCGTGGTCGTCGCCAAGCAGAACTACACGATCACGGCCTCGAATACGGGAGGCAGCGCTTCGGTCGTGATCGCGATCACCGTCGTGGACACTCCTCCGTCGATCTCGTATTCGGGCGGGCCCTATTCCTATGTGCTTCGAACGCCCATCTCGACGCTGTCGCCTACGAACACAGGTGGAGCGATCACTTCGTGCAGCAGCTCCCCCCCATTGCCAGACGGTCTTTCGATCTCTAGCTCGACGTGCGCGATCAGCGGCACTCCGACCGAGACCCAGGTCGCGACCAATCACACCATCACTGCGACGAACGCCGGGGGAATCTCGTCGCAGGTGATCAGCATCCAAGTGAAGAACCTCCCTCAGATCCTGTTCTATGGAAAGACCGCTCTCGACGGAGGCTGGAACGGGACGGCCCCTGGTTCCGAGAACGTCTGGCGTATGAGCCAGGACGGCCTGGACCGCTCGGCGCTGACTCAGAACTCGCTCTCTGGGTTGGACAGCGTCAGCCCGGTATTCGATGCCTCCGGAGCTCGGGTTGTGTTCGCGTCGAAGAGGGCGCTCGATGGAAGCACGAACGGCAGCGGGACCTCTTCATTCAACGTGTGGAGCAT